>JAMPGQ010000041.1 GCA_023663825.1 Anaeroplasma bactoclasticum | reverse complement strand
GTAAAAAGAATCTTAAATGTTTTTATTCCTTTACAGCGGAATTTACTCTTTCATTTAGCAATTTTTTCGTTTCAAGTAGATAAATTTGAGTTTTGCTTATTGAATTATATGAAATTTAGTACATTTTTCCTATATTTTTAAAGATTTTTTCACAGAAAATATAACCTTATTTTATTTTGGAGAAACTAAAATATTAACAATCTTAATATCTTCACGCATAATTTGGTTGTAGATTTATAATAATAATGATAAAATAGAGTATATAAAAACACACTCGATAGGAGATGAAACCTTGAAGAAAATTATAATACTATTTTTTATCACTTTATTGACATTTATATTTGCAAGTTGTAC
Source organism: Anaeroplasma bactoclasticum (assembly GCA_023663825.1). GTDB lineage: Bacteria > Bacillota_I > Bacilli_A > Acholeplasmatales > Anaeroplasmataceae > Pelethenecus > Pelethenecus bactoclasticus_A. The sequence continues at coordinate 20,271 of JAMPGQ010000041.1, read as the reverse complement.
AAACGCTAAAACATCTAAATCCGAATCATATGAATACAACTTTCAACAAGATTTTCACACTATATACATTAATTGGGATTTTGGTATACTTAATTTTATAGATTCTTCTGAATTTAAAGTCATAGAATCTTCTGAAAACCAAATTAAAGAAACAGATAAATCGTCTTATGTAATAGAAGGTGACGAACTATTCATAGATTATAAGGGAACCTCAACAAGAAATATAGACATCTATTTGAACAAGAAAATTAAATATGATACTATTACAATTACTGGAAAGTATCTTGATACAACCATTAAAGATATGCTTGTTTCAAAACTAAACATCTCTTCAAATACAGGTTTCTTTTGGGTAGAAAATAGTGTTTTGGATGAATTTTTTTCAAGATTTGTATGTGATATTCGGCATTATCAAAGCCATATAAAAAGCTCAACCATTTTAAAATGTGATGTTGAATATGAGAGAATTCATGAAATTTATTTTTTAAATAGTTCCTTCCATGAGATATCTTTAAGATTTTCTAATTCAAGCGTTTATTTCAAGAAAAATTCTTTTTCAAATTTAACAATTAATCAAGAAAGAGGAAACACCTTAATGGAATTAAATGGGAATAAAGGCTATACATTTGAAATTAATTCAAACGACTTCGCCTTAGATATGGAAACAGTGCAATATCAAAATTTATATTTTTATAAAAATGGTGAACAAAGAGTGAATTTAAACGGAAATGCTTCCTATGATATTCGACGTTATTTTGCATAATAAAAAATGGTTTTTAACCATTTTTTTTATTATCCCTTAAATTTTCAAGATTCCAATGAATTGTTTTTTTTAGTCCTATATCAAACTTCCATATGGGCTCCCAACCCAATTCTTTTTTTATTTTAGAACAATTGAGTGAATATCTAAGATCATGTCCTTTTCTATCCTTAACAAAAGTAATTAAGTTTTCGGGCTTTCCTAACTCTTTTAAAATAAACTTTACTACTTCTAAATTTGCTTTGTCGTTATTTCCACCCACATTGTAAATCGCTCCAACTTTTCCTTTTCTAACAATTAAATCAATAGCTTTACAATGATCATAAACATATAGCCAATCTCTAATGTTGGTCCCAGTGCCATACACAGGTATAGTTTCATTTAAACTTGCTTTTTCAATGGTTAATGGAATAAGCTTTTCTGGAAATTGAAATGGCCCGTAATTATTAGAACTTCGAGAAATCGTAGAATAAATTCCATATGTTCTAAAATAAGATAAAACTAATAAATCAGCTGCTGCTTTACTAGCACTATAAGGAGATGATGGTCGAAGTGGTGCTTCTTCTGTAAACTGTAAATTTGGTTGATTTAAAGGTAAATCGCCATATACTTCATCAGTGGAAATCTGATGAAACCTTTTTATACCATACTTTCTACAGGCTTCCAACAAAATCTGCGTTCCAAGCACATTTGTTTCTAAAAATAAACTTGGATTCTCTATACTTCTATCTACATGAGTTTCGGCAGCGAAATTAATGACGTAATCAAAGTTTTCTTCTTCAAAAATTTTAAAAATTAAACTTTTATTACAAATATTTTCTTTTATGAATTTAAAGTTTGTTTTATCTAGGAGGGAGGAAATGGTCTTCATATTTCCAGCGTAAGTTAAAGCATCTAAACAAATAAACATATCCTCTGGATATGCATTTACCATATAATTACAAAAATTTCCTCCAATAAAGCCAGCGCCACCAGTAATTAAGAATTTAGACATAGTTACCTCCTAAGCAATTTACAAAGTATAATAAAATAATTTAATTATAAGTGCTTCTAAATCCCCATTTTCTTATATATATCTTTATTTTTATTTTTAGCAAATAGAAATTTAAAAAATGCTTTTAGTTTGTGTGTTATCAAAAAAACAAAATGCTTGATAAGGCAAATAGGATATAAATACCAGTGCCTTCCTAATTTAGGATATTTTGATAAACGATAATTTTTATTTGTTAAAAATATTTTTGTTATAGCATATTTAAATTTATGTGAATGAATTGTAGAAACCATCTCTGATCCATTATTTGAATGTCCATGGATCCCATAAGAAAGCATATAATCTATTAAGGACTGTGCTTCTTTTTCTTGAATAGAGGAATCAAAGTTTCTTTCAAAAATAACTCTTAATACATTAATGATGTTAGAATAAAGCACTTCTAATTTGACTTGTTTTAATGTTTCATGAAGTAATGTAAAATCAATGCTTGTTTTTATAAACATATAATAAAAATCTAACATATATCTTATTCCCGCCCCATGTCTTAAATGCTGAGCAAAATGCATTAGGCAGTATATAAAATGATAGGTATCTGTAAATCTATATAAACTTCCTGAATCTAACAATGTCAACTCAAATGGATTTGTAAATAGTGTTCTCCATGTGGACTCCACATCTGAATCAAACATATTAAAATGTAACTCTACTTCTATCCCGTTCTTTTTTACAGTTATGTGATGTAAACTATCTTCCTTTGTAGATTCTAATTCGTATCCATTTTCTAATAATTTTTCTTTAGCTAAATCAAAAACAGTATTGTCAATATAAATATCGATATCTCCACGTGTTCTTACGGACGGATCATCATATATTTTAGATAATACTGCCCCTTTAAAATAAATATGTTTTATATTATTTTCATTAAATATATCTGTAATTTCATTCTGTAGATTATAAAAAGATTCTTGCTTAATTACCCATGAAATATAATATTTTTTGTATTCTAAAACGCCTGTTACGTTATATAACAAAGGTTGGAGAGATTGTTCTATAGAAATAGTTAATAAATCTGAATCATAGCTTGCATCAGAAATCATTTCATTATTTATATACTTCTTCATTACTTCAATAATATCCATAAATAACAACCTTTCCAATTTGCTTCTTTTAAATACAATTTTTTGATCAAGCTTATTACTCTCCCAACTGTTTGTTATAGAAAGAATATAAGCTAAAATTCTTTAATTAGACAACATTATAATGCTTTTTTTCTTTCAATAAACCCTTAATTTTTGTACTCTCTTTTTTTTATTAGAATATTTCTCTCCATGGTCACTATACTATCATCTGGTATATTTTCATTAATAACTGTTCCCGCTCCGATAATACAGTTATTACCAATTTGGGCTTTAGACAGAATAGTTACATTGCTTCCAAGCCAACAATTATTTCCAATAGTAATTTTAGATGATTTGTACCCTTGTGTTCCAATAAGAACTGATTTATCAAATCTATGATTATGGTCATAAATCTTAACATTTTCTCCAAATATGCAATCCCTTCCAATGTAAATACAATTTAGAGAGTTGATTGAACAATCATTGTTAAAAAAACAATTATCACCAATAATTATTTGTCCTTTATCTATGCGAACTTCAAATCGTTTACGAAAAAAGAATTTCTTCCCATATTGAAATCTTTTTCCATAAAGTAGTTTTATTTTAATCTTTTTCCATCTTAAGCTTATTCTATATTTTATGCGCATAAAAAATGCAATAATTTTCCTCATCTGTAGCATCTCCAAAATCAATCAATGTGAATCTCATCATACTTTTCACTATAAAAATCTTCTATTATTTGAGAAATTGCCAAAGAAATATCTTCTTCTATTATAGACTTAAATAATTTCTTTTCTATTTGATTAACAAATTCCACTAATTCGTTCCTAATTCCTTCTCCATCAAGTTGATAGAAAAATCTTCTATTTTCACCAATATTCTCATAGTGAATTTCAAAATAATCGGTCTTCCACCAAGGGGCTGGAACATAGATACACCCTTTAGTTCCAGAAATAATTAATTCTCCTTCAGATTTCACACTTTTGCCAACCTTTAAAGAAGCAATTGCATTCTCAAACGTAAACATTACTTTAGTAAAACCATCCATTTTTCTTTTAGAATCAATCATAAAAGAAACCATTTCTTTTTTCGTATATTTGGTTCCTAATATTTGAAAAATTGGAAGCAAACAAGTTGGACCCCATGCACAAATACTATTCCATAAGCCATTATCATCAATTTCATAATCATTCTTACTAAGACTAGTACATGTCGCATCAACAGATACAATTTTCCCAATAATTCCACCTTTGGCCAATAGCATTAATCTATGGTATGCAGTGGAATGAGCCGTTTTTAATCCCTCCATCAAAACTAATTTTTTGTCTTTCGCTAGTTTCATTAATTCTTGAGATTCTTTAGATGAAAGAGTAATTGGTGACTCGCATAAAACGTGTTTTCCACTTTCAAGAGCCTGTTTAATTAAAGCATAATGTTTTTGAGGTGTTGCTAAAATATATACTGCATCAACTTTAATTAATAAATGTGAATAATCATTTGTTACAAAATAATTCTTTTGATTTAAGATTTCTTTTAAAGACTCGTTTTGTACACAAAATCCTTCGATCTTTAAACCATTAACATAATTTGCTTGATTTTCAAATTTTAGAATTGTTGGGGAATCCCCTACCAACCCAAAGCGAATTGTAGAATTTCTATTTCTTAAATCTGTACTGGAAATACCCTCTGTTCTATCCAAATAAACCACATCACAATATTCCTTTAAATAGTCAAATTGACCTTCCCAATCGGACCCAATAGCAAATATATCTATATTATATTTATTAATGTCATCAATTTTTTGACCAGCATATTCTTCTATAATAATTTCATCGGCTAAACCAGTTTTGCGAACATTTTCTATTCTTTCTATAACAGATTGTTTGACATTAATTTTTCCTCGGCTTTTGTCATAATTATCACTTGTTACTGCAACGATTAAATAATCTCCTAATGCCTTTGCTCTTTCTAATAGACGAATATGACCATAATGAAGAAAATCATATGTACCATAAGTTATAACCTTTACCATTTTTTCCACCTCCATTTTTTATTTATCTATTTTCAAAAAAGAATCAATAAAAAACTTCATATTCTCTACATTTCCTGTTGAAACACGAATAAAATCCTTTAAAAACTGATTAGAGTAAGCATGGACTAATATTTTGTTTTCTTCCTCTAATCTTTTAGCAATTTCACGAGCATCATTTTTGGTTTTAATAAAAATAAAATTTCCTTTACATTCTCTGCAAGTATAGCCTAAGGCAGATAATCTCTTCAATGCATAACTCTTCCCCTCTGCCTCCATTTGAATTAACTGTTGAATAATTTGTGGATGATCTAAAATACGCTCTGCAAAAAGCAAAGCAACAGCGTTTGTATCAAAAGTTAGTCTTGAGCGCTTTATATATTCAATCAAATTCGGATGCGCAACAACCACACCCATACGCAAAGCTGCTAGACTAAATAATTTAGAAAAAGTACGTAAAACTATCACATTTTCCTCTTTTACTGCATAGTTTATAAAAGTCTTATCATAAAAATAATGATATGCTTCATCAATAACCAAAATTGCATTGACCTCTTTTGTTATTTGAAGAATCTTTAACATTTCTTCTTCAGAATAAACATTGCCAATTGGATTATTAGGATTAACTAAAACGACAATTCTAGTATCATCATCTATAGCCTCAACAATTTTATTTATATCCAAAGTTAAATCCTTTTCATAGCTTACTGGTTTATGTCGTAAGCCTAGAATATTACAATTTACCCAATACATCTCGAAGGATGGGGAAACAGTTACAACATCCTTGCCTTCCTCGCCAAACACTTCTAAAATATAACGAATAGCCATATCCGAACCATTTGTTGTAACTATGTTTTCAAAATTTGCGCCAATGTATTTTGCATATTTTTTTATAAATCTATCTGGTTCTGGATAAATTGACAAAAATTCTGGTGTGATTTCTGAGAGAACAGAATTTACAAAATTTTGTGGAAGTCCCGTGGTATTTTCATTCATATCATATCTATGATATTCATATCTTCCTTGAATCGGAAAAACCCTTTTTGTTTTCAAAATATTTTTATTCACATAGTATTTCATTATTTCACACTCTTTCCATAATAATCAAGTAACTTTTCTTTGGAAGTTAACCCAAAAACAATAGGACTTCCAGTATTTAAAATATTTGCAGTTGACTTACCATTAGCATCATAATAGCTTATTCCACTGATTCTTTCATAAAACTTTAAAAGTAAATCCATTGTTGGTACTTTTAAATTAAGCATATTTGCTAATTCTTTATAAATACATAACCCAAAAGGAAAATCCTCAATAAATATTCTTGACTCAAGTTCGGGGACATACAAATCTTTTTCTTTTTTTAAAGGTATTTTTACTTCCTCAAATGATTTAATGCTCTTTAATTTTTTAGTCATTAATTTTGGTGTTGCTGCTTCATAATATTTTGTCAAAGAAACATATTCTTTTGCAGCCTCAGGAGAAAGTGTTTTAAAAATTTTAAATAATTCCTTGTCATATCTTATTAAAAGCTTAGATGCTTCGTCATTCCATAAAGAATACATATATAATTGCTCTTTATAGCCTTCTCCTTGCTTATAATCTTTAAAAGCATTGTAAACTCCACATAAATGTAAAATAGGATTAGAATTACATAGAGTAATTGATAAAAAACTATTTAATTTTTCTGTTTTAATTTTTAGATTATCTTCAAAAAAATATAGCAAATCACAAGAACCAGGAAAACTTGCTAGTTTTAGAAGATTTTTTTTTGATAAAATTTTTGCAACATACCCTGTAGAAGTTAACTCTTGTCTTGAGATAAAGGGAACACGCTGTAGACCATAAATTGTAATTCCTTTATCGATTAAATTTTTGCAACAATATTCTACTCCTCCATAACCTGGAAGAAATATTAATTTAGTTTGACTTTCTATTACATCTTCAATTTCTATTGAAAAAGCCGGACGAAGAAATGCAGGATAAGTGCAAAGAATTATATCTGCTTTTTCAAATACTACATTCTTATCAAAGGATACATTGAAATTATCTACATCATATTTTTTGGAGGTTTCAACTTCAATTATTTTTAATTTCCCTGCATTCAAAATATTCTTTTTAGTATATAACCATATTTCATTTTTTGTATTATGAGCTAAATAACCAGTTAAGCATAAACCTAAATTCCCTGCTCCCACAATAACTATTTTCATCTTGTCCCTCTTTTCATTAAAGTAATCTATTTGTATCAAAATGATATTAATTTACTTCTTTTAATTCTCGCTGAATAACCAACAACAATAGAATATAAAGAAATAAAATTATTCACAAAAAATTTGCATCTGTTTAATAATTATTCACTATATATCTATCCATCCACTATTTTACCATAATATTTTTTATTAGAGTAATAATCTTTTTCCTAAAAATAATACCCAAAATCAAAATGACAACAATCAAACTATAACGAATATAAATATAATTGTATGTGAAAATAATGAAAAACATACTAACCAAAACAAATAAAGAAGAAAAGAAAAGAAAATACATATTGTATAAATTTTTTATAGTCTTTATTTCTTTTTTTAACACCCACTTATACATTGCGAAATGGCATAAAGCTAGTAAAACATAACTTACAAGTGTGGTATAACCAGCTGCATAATATCCAAATTTGGGAATAAAAACATAATTCAATCCTATATTTAACCCAGCACAAATTATTGAGGCAACTGAAATCTGCCATGTTTTTTTATAATAATATTCCAAATTGCTGAACATTGAATAAAGAAATATAAAATAGACAGAAGCAGAAACAGATGGAATTACCCATTTGGCATCCATATACTTATCTCCTCCAAAAATAAAAACAACCTCTGGAGCAAAAAGCATTGTTATTACACACAATAAACTAACAATAAAGAATAATGGCCCTGTATTCTTTTTAATGGCTTCATATTCATTATTATTAATTTTTTTATAAATATAGGGAACTAAGGAAAAATTAATTGCATTTACTAATAAAAACATTAAATTGGAAATGGAATAAGCTACACCATACATGCCCGCCTCTGCATTGCCAACTAAATTACCAATCATTATTCTGTCAGCCTGATTCAAAATAAATGTGGAAAGATAATGAGGGATTAAAGGTAAATTAAATATTAGTGCATACTTCCAATATTTTTTATTAAAAAAGCATTTCCCATTACAAATAAGCATAACAAACAAAAATATAAAAAATACACATTTTATAATGACCTCTGTATAGATTTTTGCCTCCACCTTATAAGAAGTTAATAGAACAGCTACTGCTGCTCCTGCTACGGTTAAAATAGATAAAGCAATAGAAACAATGACGTATTTTATATATTTAAAATCAAATCTTTCTCTTGCAGCCCAAAACTCATATGCAGGCACAAATAAAAGTTCTAAAAACATTGCACCCATTAATATAGGTGACAGCTTAATAATGCTCGTCCAATAATCCATAAAGGAAACATAAATAATTCCTAGAAACATTGTAATTGTTGTTGTAAGTCCTAATAATGATGATGTAAATCGTTGTCTATCATCTTTGTAGATTAATAAGCCTTTCGAGTAACTACTCATATAAATGTTTAATGATGCAAAAATGACGAAGATACTATACCATGATTGAAATATTGTATATGTTCCATATTCTTCTTGAGACAAAATACGGGTAAAGATGGGCAAAGATAATAACGCAATTCCTTTATTAAAAAAATTACAAATCGTATACCATAAAGACGATTTTAAAGGTGTTGGCATACTTTTATATTTAGTTAACAGTTTTTGTATTTTCTCTTTCATCATTCAACCCCAAAATATTAACAATTCTTTGACAGCTTTGTCCATCACAATATTCATAAAGATAATCTAATAAATTAAGCCTTTTTTCACCATATTCATCTTTTTCATAGTATATATCTTTAATAAAATTTAAAAAATCATCAAACGTATAAATTGTCGGTCCCACCAAATAATCGTCTATATTATCAACACTTATACCTAATTTATAATCTTTTAAATCAGATAATATGAAACCAATAGGTTTATTTAATAGCAAAAAGGAATAGGCTACAGCCGAATAGTCGCTAATGATTGCATTACAGGATTTAAATAAACGATAATTATCTAAATTTAATTCCTTCATCTTTTTCCCAGTGATAACATATATATTTTCCTGATCTGTTATTTTTTTTATTGTAGATAAATCCTGCATAGGGTGAATTTTAACAATTAAAAGCATATTATGCTTCTTTAAAGTGTCTTGTAATAAACTTAACTCTTTGAGAGAATTAATTAAAGGAACCCCAAATTCCTGCTCAATTAAACTATCATTACGTCTATATCCACCCCCCTTCCTAAATGTCGGCATCCATAAAACAACCTTGTCAAATTTTTTGTTTGTAATCTTTAAAAGTTCATCCGGAATTTCTTTAAATAAAATATCATGACAGGGAAATCCGGGATGAATAAATCTTTTATCTGGATAACCAATCCCATATTGCTTACAAAGCACTGGATCATAATTCTTAGATGGACTCAAAATATAATCTACTTGATCTGGCATATGGATTTGTCCAAAACAATTTTTTAAGGAAACAGCCCCATGTGTAAAATAAATTACTACTTGATCTGAACGCACTTTGGAAGTATATGTATTATCAAAAGTAAAATATTTGGCACGACAAATATAATAAGCTTTACGAATAGATGGTTTATATAAATAAAATTGCTTGACATTCACTTCTTTTAGTTTTATTTTTTTATTCTTTAATAACCAAATAATTTTATATTTTTGGTTATATTTTTTTTCAATCAAATAATTATAAAAGGCACCGCCATTACAATCAAAATCATTATGGCTTTCGATAATAATACAATTTAATAATTTTTTTCTTTTGAAAAAGAGATTGAAAAACGTACAATAAAGTTGATTAATTTTAAACTTATAAATAATCTGCAATGTATGTAAAAATCCATTTTTTGTAATATATTTAAAAAGTTTCATTTTTTCATCTCCTTCCCAAAATTAAATTTTAATTTTATTTAAACTTCTTTTCTTTTTTTAACCTTTCGTATTTCTCTTGATTACGATATTTAAATGGTATCGCTGGATGCCCTCCTGCAATAGAAAGAGGAGGAACATCTTTGCAAACAACAGATCCTGCTTGAATAATAGCTCCTTCTCCGATGGTAACTCCACCAAGAATGATTACATTATTTCCAAGCCAAACATTATCACCAATGATGACGTCTTTATCAATCCATGTTTCGTCATAAGGGATTTTTTCCCCGTTATAATTATGAAACGAAGAAATAATTTGGCATCCTGGCCCAGAATGAAAATTATTTCCTATTTTAACTGTGCCATTACCACTGATAGCCATACCATTAAAATTAACATTCTCCCCCAACTGGGTCTTTGATGTAACAAAGGATTTAGAACCACAATAAAGGCCTTTACCACAAATCATTGCTCTTCTCCTAATTCTTTTAGGATAATAAAAATTTGAAAATCTTCTTTTTAATCTAACTAATAAGCCCATATCTACTTCTGTCCTTTATAATTTTATTGTTGATTTTAGGTATTCGCAAAAATATAGCCAAATAAACAAAGAAAATGTAATATTCTGTTACGCTTTCAATTAACATTATTGCTATAAACATTAAAACTGTTATCATAATGAATTTATATAGATACTTATTTTTTATTTTTGAAGCTTCTGCAAGTGATAAAAAGAAAAGAATCAAAAATAAGATTAATAGAACAACTCCACCATCAAGTAAATGTTGAATTAGTTCATTGTGTGCATAATTAAAGCCACCTGCAGAAACGCTCCAAGAGGACCAAAATGTTTTTATAAGAACTCCATATGCTCCATAACCAAAAAGCAACTTTTCTTTTGCAAGGTATATTGCGTCTGTCCAAATAAATGTCCTACTAGATAAACTAAACAAATTGTTCATAGTAGATATATTTCTTAATTTAAAAGTATACCAAAGAAGAAAAAGATTCAAGAATACAAATAATGCAAAATAGAAACTAGGTTTACATCTTACTATTCTATCCGCTTTTAAAGCAATTAAGACTTTTAAAATAAGATATATAGCAATGCAAATATATGAAACAGCAGTTCTAGAAAGCAACAACGTAATTAAAGATAAGAAAATTAATAGGCAGCTTTTCTTATTTTTTCCTAAATAATATTGATTTAAGTAAGCCACTAAGATAGCTAAAACTGATATTTGAGAATACATCTGTACATGCCCCAAAAAATAAATGTGATAACTATCTAGAATATATTTAAATACCGGATAAAAAACAATGTTTAATAAAAATAAAACAATTAAAGTATTTTCTATAACTTTTAGAACTTTTTGGGGTTTCACTTTTAGATAAACTAGGAGAAACACTATGACAATAGGCGCAACAAATAGCTTTTGGACACCTTCTCCTATTTCGCCTTTATTATAAATAGTTATCCCCCAAAAAACAATATAATAAGTCGCTACCATATAAATGAATTTATCTAATTTCATTTTTTTTAAAATGAGATAATAAAAAATTTGCATAACCATTAAAACCACTGCTAATGCAAGCCAAATTAAATATATAATTCTAATGGCACTACTATTTTCTGCAAATCCTCGAGGAAACAACAACGATATCATTATAAAATATAGCATTATTTTTTCCATTTTAACGCCTTCTTTATCTTAATTATATTTCTTTCTCCCACCACCATATATAGTCTTCTTTTAAATGCATTTTTTTTTGAAATCCACGCACCACCATAATGATGAATAGAATAGGTATGCTCACACAATAAATCAGAAGCATTGGTTGACAAGGGATCAAAATATTTTGCTGGGTAAACAACAATATCACCTAGTTTCTGTACTTCATCTTTAAATTGAAAACCATAATCTTGTAATACTGTTGTATTAATATATGGACAGGCTAGTTCTTTTATGGTTTCTAGATTAAATGCTAGAGAGTTATAGTGCTCTAGCATTTTAATTAAGACGGGGTGGTTTTTTATAGCGCCAAAGCCAATGCCTGTATTAACATATAATCCATCCTGTTGCATCCCAAAATAAGCATTATTTTCCAAAAGAGAATCAAGCGATTTCAATAATTCTACATCTGTATCTAAATAAATTCCGCCGTAACTATTGATGATATCAATTCTTGCATAGTCGGAAACAAAGGCCCATTTTTTTGATTGATACGCTGACTTTATAAAATCGTTTTTTTTCACATTATAGTTTGTTTCATTCCAACAAATAAATTTATAATTTGGACAATACTTTTTCCATGACTTAATACATTTTTTTACATAGCGGGGTAGTGGGTTCTTTCCAAACCAGCAATAATGTATAACTTTTGGTATCATTTTTTCACCTCGATTTATTTTAGAATATATAAATTTAAATACCCCTTCAAAAAATTTTCCATTAAATATTTACTAGAATATAGATGAAATGCATTTTGAATTATTAAACTTTTATCCTGTTCCATACAAATTTTAATGGTATTTTTTAAATCTAAAGGATTATCTTTTTCAAAAAGAAAACCAGTACTTTCATTTACTAATTCTCTATTTTCTTTAATATTAGAAGCAATAACCGGTGTTTTAACACTAAATGCTTCTATTATCCCCAGTGGTAAGCCCTCCCATCTAGAAGGTAAAACATAACAATCTAATTGGGATATAACATTAAGTGGACTATTTGTAAATCCTTCAAAACTTATATACTCCATCAAATTATTTTCTTCAACAAGTTTTTTTAAATTGTCTTCTAATTCACCAGTACCATAAATCAGAAGATGAATTTTGTTATCTTCTAATACTAATTTTTTCATAGCATTTATAAGAACATCTACACCCTTTTGTTCATTTAATCGTCCTACAAATCCCAAAACATATTTTCCGTCTTTCTTCAATTGATCTACCCTTGGAAGTGAAACGAATTCAAAATGATTATCAATGCCATTCACGATTGTTTTAACATTTTTCAAGGAATAATTATTTTTAATACTTTCATAAACTGTCTCGCCACAGGCAACAACGCAAAATCTTTTTAATGCAAAATTGGTAAACTTAATTTTATCATTAAAAGCATTATGCATCGTATGAACTAGTTGGCATTTTTGGGGTTTAATTAAAGAAATATAAAAAGCAGACATTCTATGATGAGTATGAATAATATCATACTTTCCCTTTTTAACTATCCTTTTTATTTTGAAATATGTTTTTATAACATGAAAAGGATTCTTATTTTCAATTTTATCAATTTCAATATGCTTTATGTTCAAACAATCAAGTTTCTTGAGATTTATACCTCCAGAAGAAAGAACGGTTATATCATAGTCCTTATGAAAGTTTGAGCACAATTGAAGAATGACATTTTCGGTCCCCCCTAATTCCATACTTCTTGTAAAATATAAAATCTTTTTCAAATTTCATCACTTCAATTCTTTTTTAAATATCCTCAAAAACATAATTTTAGGAATAAACCAAAAATCAAGCCAATATCTTTTAAATAGTCTCTTAGGTTCCTTACATAAGCGATAAAGCCATTCTAATCCTAAAGAACTCATCCACTGTGGAGCGCGTCTTACATTTCCAGCTAAAAAATCCACTGTAGCTCCTGCACAAACATAAGTTGCAGAAATAAGATTATTACAATTCCTTTTATAAAATTTCTCTTGTTTGGGTGCACCTAAGCATAATAATACAACCTGTGGATTTGCTTCATTGATAATAGAAATCGTTCTTTGAGTTTCTTTCACATCTTTTTCAAATCCGAATGGAGGAGAATAATGTCCAGCTATCATAATTTCTGGATATTTTTCCCTAACCTTTTTACAAGCCTCTTCTGCCACTTGGTCTTTACCGCCAACTATAAACAAATTGAGTTTTTCTCTGTTCATCATTTCAAGAAGAGGATATATTAGATCAGACCCCGAAACCTTATGCTTAAATTTCTTTCTGTAAAGCTTAGAAAACCATATTAAAGGTTTTCCATCAATTAAGGTAATGTCAGCCTCATTAATTATTCTTCTAAATTCTAAATCTTTATAAGATATTCTAAGCATATCTAAATTTACAGGAACAACTAATGATTTCTGTTGTTTTTTAATCGTCAATTCAATTTCATCAATTGTTTCTTCCATAGAATAGTTGTTAAAATGCAAATGGAATATGTTATTTCTTAAGATACTGGCTATTTTTTCATCATCTAAATCAATCGTTATCCCTTTTGTTGTGTTTATTTCTAATTGGTTTTCTTCAATGCCATTAACATTTAAAAATTCTTCTATAGTAAATACATCATTCAAAATATAGTTGTTTTGATTCTTAGGAAAATAATAAATCTTATGTTTTGTATCTTCATCCTGTAACAACAATGAAGATTTATGCTTAGCATACAAATTGTAGTTTGTTTTATAAATGTAGCTTCCCTCCAACAGGAAAAAAGATTTTTTTAAAAATTTTTGTGAGTACTTTAATTTTAAACTATGATTTTTAAAGACATACTTTACTTTAAGTTTTTTATATTTGTATATTAAAGTATCAACCTTTTTTAATATATCTGAAACCAAAAATAGAATCTTCTTAAATCTACACTTATTCAAATAATCCAAGTAATAAAATAAAAGGGGCTTTTTATTCACTTTTTTCATTAAATGCTGTAATTCATCTACAAAAACAATAGCTTGCATTTAAATGCCACCTCCTTAGAATTATTTATATCTGCTTCATATTTTTAGTGTTTGTAAAAGATATTTAAATATTACATTATGCTCTCAAAAATAGTACAAACTGGGCAAATATTCTTATTGCTTTTGTTTAACCTTTTCCCAAAGCTGAGTACTAAAATTATATTTTTTTATGATTTTGGCTGGATTTCCTACAACTACTGAATAAGGTGGAATAGACTTATTCACAAAGGAATTCGCGCCAATTACACAATGCTTTCCTATTTCAACATTACCAACAATACATACATTGGTTCCAATCCAACAATCTTCTCCAATAAGTACTTGATTATTAGTTTCTAGATCTCCTTGCATTTTAATTGGAAGATTAGGATTCAAATAATTATGATTGTGATCCGATATAAATAAATTTGGTCCTGTTATCGTGTTTTTACCTATACTTACAAAACAATTCGCATTAATTCTTGAAAACATTCCAATTTCACAGCCTTCGCCGAAATGTATGACTCCCTTTCCGTGAGGACAAATTAAAGTATAAGGAGCTATAGAAACATTTTTTTCAAACTTCATTTGCTTGCCATTGACAATTTTGGAGTGTTTACCTATATATCCTCCACTCTTTAATGCTGGTACTCCATATTTCATTTTGTAGTAGGGGAACAACAATTTTTTTATCATTTTTTTCATACTTGTTTCTCCCTCATTCATATTTTAGTTACTTATTAAAGTATCTCATATAAAATTCTAACTAAATTTAAATTAGCATGTCATTAATAATTCCATAAACTTTTCAAAAATGGAATGACACTTATAAATTATTTTACCATTTTTAACCAGTTATAACAATAAAAAGGAGCAAAATAATACCAAAAAAAGACATATTTTTAGTTTTAAAACTCAAAATATGTCTAGTTTGTTTTACTTAATTACATTAAGTAACGAATTATTCTTCAAAAAACTCTTCTTCTAATATCAAACAAATTGTGTGATAAATTGGTAGGTGATACTCTTGTACTTTATAGGTCTCATGGCTAGGTGCTTGAATTACGCAATCGCTCAAATCTTCTAGTTGACATTTTTTATTTCCTGTAAGAGATACCACCTTCATATCTAAAGCCTTAGCTATCTTGGCAGCATAGACACAATTTATAGAATTCCCAGATGTTGAAATGCATAGAAGCACATCTTCTTTTTTTCCATAGCCTAATACTTGTTGGGCAAATACAGCTTCTGGCATTTGATCATTGGAAAATGCAGTCGATAATGCAGCATGGGACACTAAAGAAATTGCAGGCAAACCATATTGAAGTTGATTTGTCAGATTCTTATCATCAATTAACTCTACGAGTTCTTTAGAAAGTGGTCTTCTTTTTTTAAAACCTTTCATAAGTTCTCCTACAATATGTTCACAGTCTGCAGCACTTCCTCCATTACCACACAACAATAGTTTTCCACCTTGCTTATAAGAAGTGGAAAGAATTTCTATAGCTTGTGTTATTTCATTTTTACACACACTTAAATCAGAATATCTTAATATTAAGTCGCTTAAATATTCCAAAGATTTAGTCTTCATCATAAATCGTCCAAGCTTGAGCGCCTTGTTCAACAAAGTCTACAATCTTGGTTTTCCCTTCCTGTCTATTTTTTAAAGCGTGAATCAAACTATATCTGTTTTGAGGATCACACCATATAATCATAAAGCCTCCTCCACCAGCACCACTGATTTTTGCAGCTTTACCTCCGTTTTTAAGAATGAAATTATAAGTTTCTTCTATTTGAGGATTAGAAATAACTGAGGCTGTTTTCTTTTTTTCTTCCCAATTCAAATTTAAACATTCTGCAATTCCATCAAAATTTCCTTTCAATATATATTCCTTCATAAGAGCTGTTTGTTCTTTTATTTTAAACATAGCTTCCTTAGACTTTTTGTTTTGAGTGGCTTTGGTTTGTTCTTCTATGATTTTTCCAGAATCTCTAGAAGTTCCTGTATAATACAAAACAATGGAGTTTTCCATTTCATTTTTGATCCATTTTTTTAGACGCAACGGATTGACAATTACATGATTATTCTCATAGAATTCCATATAATTTAACCCCCCAAAGGTTGCAGCATATTGATCCTGTTTTCCTCCTGCAAATTTTAAATCATTTCGCTCTATTTCATAGGCTAACTGAGCTAAATCATATTCTCCAAGTGGCAAATTCAACCATTCCTGAAAAGCTTTAATGATTGTAACAACCATTGTTGAAGATGTTCCTAATCCAGACCCTGCAGGAGCATCACTGTAAGTAGTCATTTCAAAGGAAAGTGGTTTATTATGATTAAATTGTTTTACTATTCTATTATAAATTCCACAATGTAGTGGTAATCCTTTATCAACAGGCAAAATACTTGTAGAATCAAATTCTAATACTTCCCCGCGGTCTGGTGATATAAATTTAATTTTTTTATTTTTGGTTGGTTTTAAAGTACAATAAGAATACATATTGATTGTAACATTTAAAACACATCCTCCATATTCATCACAGAAGGGAAAAACATCTGTTCCACCACCAGCAAACCCTAAACGCAGTGGTGTTTTAGATCGTATTATCATTTCATTCACCTCTCTTATTTCTCTTCAAAAAAACTTATAATATTTCTCTTGAATTTCTCAAATGTAAAATTGTCTTCTACTCTTTTTCGGGCGGCAAGTCCATACTTATCTCTTAACTCTTCATTCTGTCCTAATAAATGGATTGCTTCAGCAAATGCCTTTGCATTACTATTTTCTACTTCTATTCCGGTTACTTCATTTAGACTAACATAGTTCACTCCACTACCAGAAATTGTAAAGGTTACTGCAGGATGTTTAAAATCCATTCCTTCTGCCAAAGATAGTCCAAAAGCTTCATTTTTCGTAATAGAAGGAAATGCATAAATATCCATAACTAAATAATAGGCTTTTAAAGTAGTATCATCAAGTTTTCCTAAGAATGTAATTTTAGAATCCTCGTTAGCTTGTGCCTTTAGCTCCTCAGTCAAAGGTCCTTGGCCAGCAATATAAATTGCATATCTATCATCAAGATATTTAGATGCCTCAATAAGATATGTTAAACCTTTATATTTTACATGTCTTCCTATGGCAAACACAATCACCTTATCTAAATTATCTTTTCGGATTTGATTTGCTTTTTCTTTTGTTTTTTCATCAATTTCTAAACGCTTTTCATTAATACAGCTTGGAATAATAGAAATTTTGTTTTGATAATTCTTTAAAGTTTGGCTCATTTGACTATAAATAGGTGAAGTACAAATAATATGTTCAGCTTTATTCAATAATCTTCTAGTTTGTCCCTTAAAAAATTGACGTATAATTTTTTGTTTTACAATATCAGTATGATACCAAACAATAAGCTTTATATTACTCTTTTTCAAAAACTTCAATACATATCTTTGAACAAAGGGGTTAGGAAAATGAACAATAATACAATCTGGCTTAAATTCTTTTAATATCCTTTTTAATTCCTTTTTGTATGAAAAGGAAATAGATTGAGATAAAAATTTTTTCCATACTCCACATTTGGTAACTTCAATGCCATTAATTACTTCATGTTTTGTTGTTTTATCCTCGCTAAAACAAATCACCTTTTGTTGAACCTTCTCAGTCAAAGATTCAACAATATCGTGACAGGTTTGCTCAATGCCACCTATGTGGGGTTTATAATAGTTTGGTATATGTAAAATTTTTTGCATATCAATCACCTATTCGATAAATATCTTATAATCAAAATCCACATCATATAAATCATATTTTGAAGGAACTAAATATAATTCTTTTATCCCTGCTCGATATCCCGCTTCTAAATCAGATAACTTATCTCCAATAACAACACTATTACATACATCCAGTTTGTAAGTTTCAATTGCTTCTAAGAATAAGCCTGGTTTGGGCTTTCTGCAGTCACACCGATCTTCTGGTTTATGAGGACAATAAAATATATCCTCAATCTCCACACCTTTTTCTTTTAAAAGCTTCTTCATATAGACATTTAATTTAATAAAGTCCATTTCTTTATATAAGCCTTTACCAATACCTGCTTGATTTGTAACTACAAATATCAAATATCCTTGATCTTGATATTTCTTGCATGTTTTTATAATAAAATCTGTTAAATGAAATTGTTCAATGGTATGAACATGTCCATAATCTATATTTACAACTCCGTCTCGATCTAAAAACAATGCTTTCTTTTTGCCAAAATCAATTTGGGCCTGGTCATAATCTTCTGGAATTCCAATATCTAAAAAGTAAGCATTACTTAAGAAAGCTTGTATGGATAACACTTTCATATATACTTCAAAAAAATCCTTTTCTAAAGAAAATCTGTTTCCCAAAGCATAGCCATCTAATACATTCTTAGGTAAATAGTAAATACCACCATTTATAAATCCCTTATGAACAAACTTCTTTTCTTCAAAACTTTGAATACGTTGATTCTCATCAAAAAGAACTTCACCATATCGATCAAAATCAATCATTTCCTTACATGCAATACTGATTCTATTTAGCTTTGCCATTTTTATATAATCAACGTTAAACAATGTATCTCCATTTAATACAAATGCAAAGTCATCATCTATATATTGCATAGCCTGTTTCAAGCATCCCCCAGTACCTAAGGGTCCTTCTTCTACTGAATATACAATTTCTATATCTTTGTAGCGATTCTTATAGTAATTCATAATCACTTCTTTTTGAAATCCAACCGCTAAAACAACCTTTGTAAAGTGATATGCATTCAAATTATCTAATATATAATTTAAAAATGGTCTTCCACAAACGGGAGCCATTGGCTTCGGTACATCAGTAACAACACTTCTAAGGCGTGTGCCGAATCCACCGGCTAGTATAATTGCTTGCATAATAATATACCATCCTTACCCCTTATTCTGCACCTTTACCTAATAACACTGCTGGAATTGTCTTTAAAACCAACCATACATCATACCAAAAGCCTCTTTTGTTCACATACTTCAAATCCAATAGAATTTGTTCCTTAAAGGATGTGTTGGCTCTACCACTACATTGCCAAATACAAGTTAATCCTTGTTTGACTAATAATCTTTGTTTTTGATAGTCATCCATTTGTTCTACTTCTCTTCTAACCATTGGTCTTGGACCAACTATACTCATCGTCCCATTTAATATATTAAAAAGCTGAGGAAGCTCATCTAAGCTTGTCTTTCTTAAAAATTTACCAAATCTAGTTACTCTTGGATCGTTTTTCATCTTAAAGGTTCCCTCGCGCTCAGATTGAGCCATAAGCTGCTCTACTTCTGCATCTGCACCAACACGCATAGATCTAAATTTATAAAATTTAAAAGGGGTTCCGTTTTTTCCTATTCTTTCTGAAACATATAATATAGGTCCTTTTGATGTACACTTTACTAAAATCGCAATAATAATCATTAGCCATGATAACAAAATAAGTCCAAGTAGGGCACCAAAAAAATCAATACACCTTTTTATGAAAGAATAAAGTGGCTTTTTCTTATACTTTACTTCTATCAATTCTACATTATTCATAATAACCTCACATTCCTTTCTCGTGCCTCGAAAGGCACACATAGCCATG
>JAMPGQ010000040.1 GCA_023663825.1 Anaeroplasma bactoclasticum | reverse complement strand
TTTTTTAACAAAATTTTCAACTATTAACAGCGGAATTTACTTTTTCAATTAACGTTTTTTTCTACTGCTTATACGATAGTGATTTCATATTTAAGAGAAATCCCAAATTCAAGCTCTGCACGTTTCTGAATAATTTCAATCAAATTCAAAATCTCACTACTTTTTGCGTTACCTGTATTGATAATAAAATTTGCATGCTTTGCACTTACTGCTGCATCATGAAAATGAAAGCCTCTCATTCCAAGAGCATCAATTACTTTCCAAGCAGGGATTAATGGATTATTTTTAAAAATTGATCCCATACTTCTATTTTCTAATGGTTGTGTAAGCTTTCTTTGACTTTTTCTTTTTTCTAAGATATCTAACGTTTTAACTTTTGTAATTTTAAACCTAGCAGAAAGGATTATTGCATCAATATAATGAAAAATGCTCTTTCGGTAGGAAAAGGCACAATCCTTATTGGCAAGTGTAACCATTTGTCCTGCACTATTGATATAGGTGACATCTATTAGATGGTTCTTGATATCATCCTTATATGCACCACTATTGTTATAGATTGCACCACCTAATAGCCCTGGAATACCTCCTAAAAAGGATAAATCCCCCATTTCTTCTTTGGCTAAGTCATAAGCAAGCTTTGTCGTTGGATAAAAGGCACTACATTCTAAGATTTCTCCATCTATGGTATAGCTATATGGCATTTTCCTTAAATGAATTACGATTCCCTCATAATCTTCATCTCTTGCTAAAACATTACTTCCATTTCCAAGAAGAAAAAAGGAAAGCTGATGTTCTTCAATGAAGATAAAAGCTTTTTGTAAAGCCTCAATGCTATTAGGGGTATATAAGATTTTTATTCTTCCCCCACATCCTATAGTAGTTAATTCTTTAAAGGTGTAATTTTTTTCAATTGTTCCCAAATTATTTTTAAATACAAAATTTTCAAAATCCATCTATATCCCTATCTCTTTTATAATCTTTTCACTACTATTCTTTGTAACAAAATGCTGTTGATGCTCTATCATCGTCATTCTAGCTTCACTATTTTCTAGTAAATAGCTTACCATGGAAGAAATTTCAGTTTGAGCATCCTTTTCCCTTAATAGCCTACAACATCCTTTTTTTTCAAAATATAAAGCATTTAAATATTGATGATTTTTGCTTGTTTTTTCACTAGGGATTAAGATACATGGCTTTCCTATAGAAAAAATTTCATAAGTTGTAGAAGCGCCAGCTCTAGAAATAATAGTTCTAGCCTGAAGCATAAGATTAGGCAAATCATCGACATATTCAAATACTTTTATTCCTTTAATATCCTGATAATCTTTATAATATCTTCCTGCAACTAGGCATACCTTGTATCGTTTTTTAAGTTTATATACTAAATCACATAACGGCCTTGAACCTAAGGAACCACCTATGAGCAAGACATCTATTGTGAGATTTTTATATGCCAAATAGGATGTTTTATTTGGCATAGTAGGCAAGCCTGCCAAATAATATTTTTTCTTCATTTTTTTTAGAGGATAAGTCAAAAAAACTTTTTTTGCAAAAAAGGAAAAAAAACGATTTGTTCTACCCATTATTACATTTTCTTCTAAAAGATAAATTGGAATT
The DNA here is from genome assembly GCA_023663825.1 of Anaeroplasma bactoclasticum. Classification (GTDB taxonomy): domain Bacteria; phylum Bacillota_I; class Bacilli_A; order Acholeplasmatales; family Anaeroplasmataceae; genus Pelethenecus; species Pelethenecus bactoclasticus_A. The sequence goes on along the minus strand of JAMPGQ010000040.1, from coordinate 19,043 downwards.
CTATGAAAAATTCCATATAACAACCCTGGAAAACTTACATATCCTCCTGTAGAAATAATTGCCTCAACATTCTTTAATTTCAATTTAAAGCAGCATTTTAATACTTCTAAAATATGATTGTTTTTAAGAGGCATACTTAAGAATTCTACTTGATTTTTTTTGCATAATCGTTCTTCTAAAGAATTTGCTGTTCCAACATAACAAACATTGTTCAATTGTTTTGCAAGAGCAAGTAAAGGCATAATATGTCCACCCGTTTTTCCACCTGTTAAAACAATCATAGGATTATCACCAATTAAACGTATGAAAGAAAAATAAAAAAAATACCCAATTTCTCGGGTATTATTCTTCATCTTCTTTTTGATATTGCTCAATTTCTTCTTCAGAGGCATCACGGACAACAACCTGTACTCGCTGTATTCTTCTATCATCGACCTCAGCAATAGAGATATCTAAGGCTTTAGCGTAGTCTTCATACTCCTCTGTTTCTTCACTTGTAGTCGTATAACAAGCAATATAAGTCATTGTAAAGCCAACCTCTGGAATGCTTTCACATTTTGCAAATAGCCAACCAGATAGCTTTGAAGGAACATCCTCAGGCACATCACCTATATTAAGTCTCTCAAAGAAATCATCTACATACATATCAGCATCTACTAGGTATGTATTTTCAGCTGTTTCCGTAAATAAAATATCATCCTCACCAGCTATATCATGTTCATCATAAATTTCTCCGACAAGCTCTTCTAAAGCATCCTCCATAGTTACTAAACCTGCAACATCCCCATATTCACCACTGACAATGGCAATCATAGTCTTTGATTTTTGAAGTTCAACAATCAAATCATCTGCCTTCATTTGACTAGAAACAAATTTCACTGGACGAATCAGCTTCTTCCAGGATAATCTAGGATTTTTTACTAAAGCAGGGAAAAAATCTCTCACATATAAAATACCAACAATATGATCCTTATCCGTTTTATAAACAGGTATACGAGAGTAGTTAATTTCCATAATGAACTGTTTAACTTCTTCTAAGGTTGATGCATAATTCAATGCAACCATATCGATACGAGGAACCATTAAATCAGCAACAGAACGCTCCTTTAAATCTAATACGTTTTTAATAATATTGGCCTCATCATCTTCAATAGTTCCACTTTCTTCCATCTCATCAATAAGAATGTTAAATTCTTCTTCGTCATATGTTTTCTTTTCATCATCAGCATGGCGCTTAGATACCAATCTTTGAAGTCCTCTAAAGCACATAACGAAAGGATAGAATATAAGTTGTAATGTATATATAATATATGCAACCTTAACCGTAACTGCCTCAGGATTATTTTTAGCTATTGTTTTTGGTAAAATTTCACCAAAAATTAATAACACTACTGTTATAATTAAAGTAGAAATTAAATTTACCCAATCCTCTGCAATTCCTAATTTGATAAAAAATCCTACAGCTACTGTAGACAACGCTGTATTTACAATATTATTTCCAATTAGTAATGTAGTTACTGTCTTATCAAAGTCCTCAGCCAGCTGCAACGCTTTTTTAGCACCACTTTTTCTATCTTCTACTAAGCTTTTTAATTTTACAACATTGGCGCTTGAAAAAGCTGTCTCAGACATAGAAAAGAAAGCTGACAAAAAAATGCATATCAGCATAACAATAAAAATTATAGTATCAAATGAAATTCCATTCGTACTGCCTACACTTAAAAAAACCGACCTTTGTATATCCAAATCTCTACACTCCTATAAATTAAGCTCTACTAGAATATTTTCCTGTTTCTGTGGAGATAACAATTTTTTCTCCTTCTTCAATAAACATAGGAACCTTGACTAATAAACCAGTTTCAACATATGCATCCTTTAAAGCATTTGTCTTTGTATCTCCCTTAACAGCAGGATCACACTTAGTAACTAATAAAGTTACCTTATCTGGTAAAATAATACCTAAGATTTCCTCACCAAATTTTTCAATTTCAACACTCATATTTGCAACTAAAAATTTTTTCTCTTCCTCAACTAAAGCGTAAGGAATTTCAATTTGCTCATAAGTTTCCATATCCATAAAAACTAAAGCACTTCCAGAATCATATAGGTATGACATAGTTACCTTATCAATAATAGCCTTTTCAACCTTTTCAGCAGCATTAAATGTAAAATCAATTACTGCCCCTGTTCTTAAATCTCTTAGCTTAGTTTTAACAAATGCACTACCTTTTCCTGGTTTAACATGCATAAACCATAAAATTTTGTACATATGACCATTATATAAAATTGTCATACCATTTTTAAAATTATTACTTGATACCATAAAATTCTCCTTAAAAAATTTTCTATTTATGATTATATCATATTCTTATTTATTTTTCAAGAAACTAGCAAAAGGTCCATTTCCTTATTCCTAATAAGAATAATTATCAACTATGAAAATAGCTTTCTTGTTTAATTTTTCTAAATAGTATTAGATATAAATTCTATAACATCCTCTTCAAATAGCGTAGAGCTTCCAAGTAGCTATTTTCTTTTTTCCCTTGAAAGCATTGATCACAAACATCTCTAACTAAATTTATTCTTCTAAATGGCTCACGCTCATCTACTTTAGATAGGTGAATCTCTAGTTTTATACCAGAACACATTTCTAAAGCATCCCTTATTCCAATGCTTGTATGTGTAAAAGAGGCGGGATTAATGAGAATACCTGCATAAGAAATTGCTTCTTGAAGCTTTGTAATCATTTGTCCTTCGCAATTCGTTTGAAAAAACTCAAGCTCAAAAAAACCATCATTTTCTTCTATTATCTTTTGATTGATTTCATCTAAGGTTAAGCTTCCATAGTGCTCCATAGGTCTTTTCCCAAGCATATTCAAATTTGGCCCATTTATAATTAAAACTTTTTTCACACTTTCAACTCCTCTAAAATTTTATCTACAGTATGTGTGATTTCAATATTTTCAATTTCAAACGTTTGAAACTCATGGTATGCATTCTTTCTTTCTAAGTAAAGATCTTCTAATCTCTTACTTACTAATAGTGGTCTTTCTATTGTCTGGCTATCAATACGCTTTTGAATTGTATTTAAATCTGCTTTAAGATAGATACAAGGTCCATCCATATAATCCTTATTAGCTTTATTTTTAATGATGCCACCACCACAGGAAACAACGATATTTTCTTGAACAGATATTTCTTTTAAAGAGTTGGTTTCTAAGGCTCTAAAGTATTCTTCTCCATAAAGATGGAATATCTCATCTACAAATAGCATTGCTTGTTGTTCAATATAAGTATCTAAATCAATAAAGGTATAGCCTAATTTATCAGCTAAGGCTTTACCCACTGTAGATTTTCCTACTCCAGGAAGACCAATTAAAAATATCTTCATTCCTTCAACCACCTATCTACATCACTTTCTATATTTTGATATAATTCTTCAAGATGTTCTACATCAACCATATAAAAATGACTTTGCATCTGATTTTTAAACCATGTAGCCTGCCGCTTTGCCAAGTGTCTTGTATTTTTCTTGATTTCTTCTACTACACCTTCATAGCCTTCTTTTCCTTCAAAATAAGGTATCCATTCTCTATAACCAATTCCTTTTGGAAAGATGTGCTTTTCTGCAAGAGCTTTAACCTCATCAAATAAACCATCTGTTAGCATTTGATCTACTCTTTGATTGATTCTTTCGTATAAGAGATCTCTTTCCATATCTAAATAAATGATATAGTAATCGTATAATGCCTCATCCTTATGGTTAAAACTATGGATTGAACTACCTAAATCTTCATATACTTCTAAAGCTCTTAATACTCTTTTACGATTATTAGGATGAATTTTTGTCTCATCAAGGTTTTTATCTAAACTCCTTAAAAGAGCATAAAGCTCTTCATTTGTATAGTCCTTATATTTTTCTTGAAGAGATACATCTCTTTTTTTAGACTGAAATTCATAATTAAAAAGAGTGGCCTGAATATATAGACCTGTTCCACCACAAATTAAGGATAAAGGCTTTTGGTTTATAATCTCTCTTGCCTGTTTTTGAAAGTCTGCTACACTATAGTCTTCTGTTGGTTCTAATACATCAATTAAATGATGAAAAACACCTTCCATTTCTTCCTTTGTTGGTTTTGCAGAGCCAATATTTAATTCTTTATACACAGCAATACTATCACCGCTAATAATCTCTATCTCATATCTTTTTGCAAGCCTTATAGAAAGCTTTGTTTTCCCAACCGCTGTAGGCCCTACAACAACAATCACTTTGTTTTTCATGATTGTATCCTTTCAAACATCTTCTCTAAATCGTTAGAGCTAAATTTTATAATTGTAGGTCTTCCATGAGGACAGGTATATGGATTTTTACACTGATTTAATTGTTCTAGTAAGGAATCAATTTCTATCCTGCTTAAAGCATGGTTAGCCTTTATAGAGCCTTTACAGCTAATCTGCTTGGCAATAGAATCTCTAAAGGTAATGACATCTACCTTCTTGTTTTCTATCAATAATGCAAAGATTTTACGAATAATTTCACAAGCATTATCTAGCTTGGCCCATAAAGGTACCTGTCTTAATACATAATCCTGATTTGACATAGGCTCTAATAGGAAGCCTATTTTTTCAAATTCTAAAAGATGTTCTTCAATAAATAAAGCCTCACTCTTTGTAAATTTCAATAATATTGGAACCAGTAGCTCCTGTGTTGGCTGATTTGCATTCCCTAAAAGTTCATAATTTTTTTCATAGTTGATGCGTTCTGCAGCGGCATGCTGATCCATCAAATACATTCCTTCTTCATTTTGGAAAATGAGATAGGTTCCAAAAACCTGCCCAACATATTCAAAGTGTGGAAGCTTTTTTTGTTCTTCTAGTTTTTGTGCTTGAGTACTTGTCTTATATGATGTAGAGTCTTCTTTTAAAATGAATTGAGTTTCTTCTTTTTCTATAGGAATAGAAGGTTGTAAAGGAGTTTCTATAGTTGCTTGACTTTCCTCTTGAATGATTGTCCTAGGAAGCTCAAAAATATTTACTCTTTCATATCCTACATTATTATCCATAGTATAAATCTGTCTTGTAGGAATTAAAATGGTAGATTCTAAAGCTTTATGAATTGCTTCTGTAAGCTTTAGTATAATCTGTTCTTCATTTGAAATTTTAACTTCTGTTTTACTTGGATGTACATTTACATCAACAAGAGTAGGATCTATTTCTAAATAGAATACTGCAACTGGATATTTTCCAATAGGTAGATACGTTCTAAAGCCTTCAACTATGGCATTTGTAATATTATAATTTTTAACATATCTGCCATTAACTAATAATGTAATCTCAAGCTTATTAGCTCTATAGATTTCAGGCTTAACCAAAACTAGTCTTGCCTCTACTCCATCCGTAATAAAGCTTTCCTCAAGCAAAGATTTAGCAACATCTAAGCCATAAATTTCTCCCATGAGTGAAGAAATCTGATTGGATGCAGTTGTGGAAAGATAAGTCTTATTATCATTGATGAGCATAAACCTGATTTCAGGATGTGCTAAAGCTATTCTATCCATAAGATAGGTAATACTTGCAAGTTCATTTTTAACAGGCTTTAAATACTTTAAACGAGCAGGCGTATTAAAAAATAGATTCTCTACTGTCACAGTAGTTCCTTTGTTGGATGGTATTGGTCCAGAAGAAAGCATACTTCCAGCTTGATAGGTTACTTGATAGCCACCCTTTCCATCTCTACTAGATTTAATTTGCATCTTACTTACTGCAGCTATAGAGGCAATAGCCTCACCTCTAAAGCCTAAAGATAAAATACGGGATAAGTCATATTCCGTTTTAATTTTAGAGGTTGCATGTGGCAAAAAGGCAAGACGAACATCCTCTTCATCCATACCTTCTCCATCATCCACAACCTTGATTTCTTTAAGTCCACCCTCTTGTAAGAAAATACGAATATTTTTGGCGTTCGCATCAATTGCATTTTCAACAAGCTCTTTAACAACACTGCTTGGTTTTTCCACAACCTCACCAGCAGCAATCATATTGGCAAGATGAGGAGACATTTTAGTAATTTTTCCCATACCCTCTCCTCCTATTCTTCCTTAAGCTCATATAAAAGCTTTAATGCATCTAGTGGTGTTAGACAATTGAGATCAATTTCATCTAATCTCTTTTGTGTTTTTTCAGCTCTAGTTTCCTTTTGAATCTCTTCCTTAGAATCATATTCTAAGAAATTAAATAGATCCATAGAAAGGCCTTTATTCGTATTAGATTCTTCTTCTAAAGCATCTAAAATCATCTTGCTTCTAGCAATTAGGGATTTAGGAAGTCCTGCAAGACTCGCAACGTTAATACCATAGCTCTTATCTGTTGGACCATCTAAAACCTTATGTAAGAAGGCAACACCTTGGTCTGTTTCTTTAGCTTCTACATGGACATTTTTGAGGCGCTTTAGCTTCTGTTCTAATACAGTTAATTCGTGGTAGTGTGTAGAAAATAGAGTCACACAGCCAATACGTTCATGAACGTATTCTAATATTGCTTGAGCTAAAGCCATACCATCATATGTAGCTGTACCACGACCAATCTCATCAAATAAAATTAAGCTATCCTTTGTAGCATTAGTAATTGCATAATTTGCTTCCATCATTTCTACCATAAAGGTGGATTGTCCAGAAACTAAATCATCTGATGCACCAATTCGAGTATAAATTGCATCAAATAGCATTAAATCAGCAGATTTGGCAGGGACAAAGGAACCAATTTGAGCAAGTATGGCAATTGTTGCAAGCATACGCATATAAGTTGATTTACCACTCATATTTGGACCTGTGATTAACATCATATTGTAGGTATTAATATCTACATCATTAACAATGTAGCCTGATTTCATAATTGTCTCCAAAACGGGATGACGACCATCTACAATGGTAATCTTCCGATTCGTATTGAAGGTTGGTCTAACATAGTTTTGTTTAACTGCAACATCACTTAAAGCAATATAACAATCTATTGTTGCAAGATGATCTGCAAGGTTTTGTAATGATACAATGTAGTTAGAAGCAATACTTCTAAGCTTTGCAAAAATTTCATATTCTAAGGAAATAATCTGCTCGTTGGAATGAAGAACAATATCCTCATATTCCTTTAATTCTTTAGAAATGAAACGTTCAGCATTCGCTAAAGTAGCTCTTCTTTCATATCCAATGTCTAAGGGTAAATTGGCAATTGCCCCCTTAGACACTTCTATGTAATACCCAGTAACTCGGTTGTAGCCTACCTTTAGGGTCTTAATTCCTGTTAACTCCTTCTGAGACCGTTCATAGTTTAATATCCATTCCTTACTATTCAATAAAATAGATTTAATCTCATCAAGCTTTTCATCAAATCCTTCTTTAATCATTCCACCTTCTTTAATAGATAATGGTGGATTATCAACTAATGCATTAGATAAAATAGAAAATAATTCTTGATGACCTTCAATTTCATTGGCATAGCTTTTAGCACTAGGTAAGTCTAAGGAAGAAATTAAGCCTTTAATTTCTGGAATATATTGCAAAGATTTCCTTAGCCATACCAAATCCTTAGCATTTGCATTCCCTGATGCAATTCTACCAATGATACGCTCTAAATCATATACACTCTTAAAATATTCCTTAATTTGGGCCTTTTCAAGATAGTGATTATTAAAACATTCAATGAAGTCCAATCTTTTATTAATCCCTATACTATCTAATAGTGGTTTATCTAACCATTTATGAAGCATTCTAGAACCCATAGCAGTTTCACAATGGTCTAAATGCCATAATAAAGAACCGGACTTGTTGTTGTATCTTAAAGTCTCACATATTTCTAGATTCTTCTTTGTAAAGGCATCAAGATGCATATACTGTTCATGAATATAGTTTTGAATTGGTTTTAAATGGGAAGGCATTTGCTTTTTGGTTTCTATAAAATAATGCAAAATGCCACCAACTGCAGAATGATAGTCTTCTTCTATATTCCTTACAATACCTTCTAATCCTAGTGGAATAGATGAATCCTCAACAATGGATAACACGATTTGATTTTGTTTAACAAATTCATTCAATTTTGAATTTGTAAATCTTTTTTCTATGACAATTTCTTTAATATGCAAGGATAAAATCTCATTTGCAAGAACATCAAAGCTATTTAGTTTTGTAATATATCCTTCACCTGTAGATAAGTCGCAATAGCATAAAATAAAGTCTTGCTTTATTTGAAGTAGACCTGCAATATAATTATTTTCTTTATCGTTTAATCCTGAATCTAATGTTCCAGGTGTAATAATCTTAACTACGCTACGCTTTACAATACCTTTAGCAGCCTTAGGATCCTCTACTTGTTCAACAATAGCAACCTTATAGCCTTTAGAAATTAATCTTTCAGCATAAGGCTCATAAGCATGAAAAGGGACGCCACACATTGGTACACGTTCTTCTACACCTGCATCCTTACCTGTTAAGGCAAGCTCTAGTTCTTTAGCACCAGTATGAGCATCCTCAAAAAACATTTCATAAAAGTCTCCGACTCTATAAAATAAAATTGTATCTGGATAATCTTTTTTTATTTCTAAATATTGCTCCATCATAGGAGTGTATTTTACTTCTTTTTCTTTCATAGCTACCTCTTATTTAAATGCATTTAAAATGGCAAAAATAGAGATAAAAACACCAATTAAGACTACAACAGAAACAATAGATAAAATGATAGGCTTCTTAGAAGATTTCATTTTCCTGCTTCCAAAATAAGGATTAATTTCTAGGGTTGGCAAAGTAGCTTGGGTCTCAACTGGGATATCCTTTAAAGGACCAGCTGGAACTGGTGGTAAAAAGCTTTTTTCTTCATCAAATGATGGTAGAATTGTTTCTTCTGATGAAGGCTGATTAGACTCTTCCATCCTTCCATTTTCTATTGTTGCCTCTAAATCCTTGATTAAATTTTCTACATTTTTGGGAGCAAATTCCTCATCATAGCTTTCGTTTTCAAGATTTTGTAAAGTAGAGTTTAGTGAGGTCTCTTCCTTACTCATTTCTTCAGACTGTGCATCTAGATGCGAAAGAATAAATTCGTCATTTTCAAATTGCTGAGTTTCTGATGCAGTAGCAATATTTTCTGTATTATAATATTCTTCAGTACTAGGAATTGAAGATGGCTGCACCTTATCAATTTCTTCATCCTCTTCTGGTTCAAAATTATAGGAATCAAACTCATCTGTATCATCATATTCATCCAATTCAGCATCAAATTCTTCTGGTTCTTGTTTAGATGCAGATGAATAAATTTCTTTATATTCTCCTAAGGTAGGTACAAAGTATTTCTTTTTTGTTGGTTTAGAGGACAAGCGTATAATTGCTTCAAGTTCCTTTCTTTCAAAAAGTGATTCCTCTTCTTCTTTTTTTATTTTAGGAGAAGCAGAAATGATTTCCTCTTGCTTTAAGGAATTACTTTGTCTAAGCTTTTGAATCTTATCTAAAATTTCATCGACTAATTTTTTATCAATCCTTATTGTCTTTTGTTCAACAGGCGCTTTAGTATTTTTTTGTGCTACTGTTTTTTTTTTCTCCACTACTATTGTTTTTTTAGTTGCAGTAGTTTTCTTTGGCTTTGGAATAGATATACCATAATGAATAGCCGTTCTAGCGCTTTCCTCATCGATATTTAAATATGGTAATAGCTTTTGAATTACCTCAGTTACTAATTCCTCTTTAGAGCTTTTTTGATTTGTAGTTTTTACTTCTAACTCTTCAGCGAGGTCATCTATGTTCTTTATCACCTCAAGCTCATCAGACTCTAAATAAATGACTTTTTTAGGTTTACCTCTTTTAAAATTATCAATGGCATCTAAATCTACCCTAAACTGAAGTGGTTCAGCAAAATCAGCACCAATAATCTTACCAGCTGCGATATGTGGATATTTAGCTTGTTTTACTAAAAATAAGAATAGATTAATTAATTCTTCCTTCTTTAATAAGGAGGAAATCCCTAAGCCCTGTAAAGAACTATATTCATTTAATTGAGTAATAGTCATTTCATTTAATTCTCGTTGCAAAGCAAGAGGAAGCTGTTTTCTTGCTTTCATCATAGCTTTTACGTAAGAAAGAAGGTCCTCTTTTTTTAGACGAGCTGGAATATCAAATCCATATTTTAAACCTAGTAAACGAATTTCTTCTTGTGAAAAGGAATCTTTTAATAAAGCATCTAGCTTATTTATTGGATAAGCATCAAATTCTTTTGTCAAATCTAAAGTTACAGCAAAAATTGCCTTAGAATATGTCATAAATGATTCGAATTTATATTTCTTTGCATTGATTAAGCGAGTAATTTCACCATCCTGTAGGTTTATACCAACATGATTGATGATTAAAAGCTTCCATAAATTCTTACGGTAAAGATAATAATCCTCATCAGTTCCAATTTTTTCAAATAGATTTTGTAATTGAAATTCAGTAAATGTTGCATAAGATTCTAAATTAATAAAAGCATCTCTTGAAAGAGAGTGTGAATCTAGAGTTTTAATTCTTTCGTTTAGTGCACTCGTTAAAGCCATAGCATTTATTTTTCTAGGAATTTTAATTGGACGTTCATTGAAAAATTTCTTGGTTTGTTCCCCATTAAGTAACGCAAGCTTAGAGGCTATTGTCTCTAAACCCATTCTCTTATTAAAAATAACTACCATTTCCTTATTCGCAATATATTCCATGCAATCACTACCTTTTCAAAATGACTTCTTTTATTATAATATAATAAAATGAGCAAAATTTCAATAACGAAACCCTTTTCTTTTGAAAAATAATACATATTTTCACATTTATAGAAAACCCAAAAAGATAAAATTATATACCAAAAAGAGGAAAAGAAAAAATTGTATCATATCAACACGCAATTTTATGGTTTAAATCTCTATAAAGAAAAAAAGCCAAGACTCTTTCTTGACTCTTACATAGATTCATGAATAGTACGAGCAATGACATCATCCTGCTGTTCTTTAGTAAGCTTAATGAAATTCACTGCATACCCTGAAACTCTGATAGTTAATTGTGGATATTTTTCTGGATGCTTTTGGGCATCTAGAAGTGTTTCTCTATTAAATACATTTACATTTAAATGGTATCCACCATTTCCCATATAGGCATCTAGCATCTGTACTAAATTATCAACTCTAGACATATTATATATCTTCCTTTCCTAATGATTGTGGGGTAATAGAAAAAGTATTTGAGATTCCATCTTTCGAATATTCATAGGGAAGTTTTGCAACAGATTCTAAAGAAGCAAGTGCACCTTTTGCATCTCTTCCATGCATTGGATTGGCTCCTGGAGCTAAAGGCTCTCCTGCTTTTCTTCCATCTGGTGTATTTCCCGTATTCTTTCCGTAAACCACATTTGAAGTAATGGTTAAAATTGAGGTAGTTGGTATAGATTCTCTATAGGTAGTATGTTTTTTTACTTTGCTCATAAAAGTCTTTACTAGCCATACTGCCAAACTATCTACACGATCATCATTATTTCCGTATTTTGGAAAGTCTCCTTCTATTTTAAAATCCGTAATAATCCCCTTATCATTTCTTATTGGATATACTTTAGCATATTTGATGGCAGATAAGGAATCTGCAGCACAAGAAAGACCTGCAATTCCAGTAGCAAAAAACCTTCTTACCTTTGTGTCATGTAATGCCATTTCTAAGGCTTCATAAGAGTATTTATCATGCATATAGTGAATCAAATTTAAAGTATTTACATAAACTCCTGCAAGCCACTCCATCATTTGCTCATATTTAATGATAACCTCATCAAAGCATAATGGTCCATCTCCAACTATTCCTTCAAAGATAGGAGAAACTTGGAAAGGTTTGTTTGTTTTAGAATCTACTATGAATTCATCCTTTCCACCATTTAAAGCATAAAGCAAACATTTTGCAAGATTTGCTCTTGCTCCAAAAAATTGCATATCCTTACCTACACGCATCGGAGATACACAGCATGCAATACAATAATCATCACCCATCTCAATGCGCATTAAATCATCAGATTCATATTGGATAGATGAAGTTTTAATGGAAATTTCTGCACAGATTTTTTTAAAATGGATAGGTAAGTTTTTACTCCATAATACTGTCAAATTTGGCTCTGGAGCAGGGCCTAAATTGATTAGCGTATGTAAAATACGAAATGCCGTTTTTGTAACAAGTGGTCGTCCATCTACGCCCATTCCACCAATAGACTCAGTTACCCATGTTGGATCTCCTGAAAATAATGCATTATAGGAGGCAACACGCATAAATTTTATAATTCTAAGCTTCATAATGAATTGATCAATAAGTTCTTGTGCCTCATGCTCTGTGATTTTATTACTCTTTAAATCTCTTTCAATGTAAATATCTAGAAATGTTGAATTTCTGCCTATGGACATTGCAGCACCATTTTGTTCTTTTGTTGCTGCAAGGTAGGCAAAATATAAGGCTTGAATAGCTTCCTTAGCCGTTTTAGCAGGCTTGGATATATCACACTCATAAATTTCAGCAAGTTTCTTTAAATTCTCTAGTGCTCTAATCTGCTCAGATAATTCCTCACGGTCTCTAATTTTATCTGAAGTCATTTCTCCATCAATGGCTTCTTTATCCTTTAGTTTATGCTTGATTAGCTCATCAACACCATACAATGCAACCCTTCTGTAATCTCCGACAATTCTACCTCTTCCATAGGAATCTGGTAAACCTGTTAAAATGTGAGCCTTACGACAAGCACGCATTTCACTTGTATAGGCATCATAAACCCCATCATTATGTGTTTTTCGATATTTGGTGAAGATTTCTTTTACTCTATCAGAAACTTGATATCCATACATCTCACAAGCCTGAACAGACATCTTAATACCGCCATAAGGCTGTAAAGCTCTTTTAAAAGGCTTATCTGTCTGTAACCCAACGATTTTCTCTAGATTTTTATCGATATAACCTGCCTTGTGACTCGTTTGACTAGAGATAATGTCTGTATCTGCATCTAGTACTCCTCCAGCCTCACGCTCCTGCTTGGATAAGTCTAAAATCTTGTTCCATAATGTTATTGTAGCCTTAGTTGGACCTTCTAGAAAACTAGAATCTCCTAAATAAGGTTCATAATTTTTTTGAATAAAATCACGTACATCAATTTCATCCTCACACCATCTTCCAGGCTTAAAGCCTTCCCATGCTTCTATCATTTTCTTCCTCTTTTCTTTGTTTAATCCCTAATATTTTTCTTGCAAACTCCATCTCTTCTTCTGTGGGTGGTTCCACAGTTTCTAAAGGATATTCTATCCCAAGATTTTGATATTTTACCTTTCCCATCGTATGATATGGAAGAGCCTCTACCTTCTCTACACCTTTTAGTGTATCAATAAACAAATACAATTCCTTTAGATATTTTTCATTTAAAGTAATCCCAGGCACTATCACGTGTCTAATCCACATTTTCTTGTTATGATCTGATAAAAATCTTGCAAAATCTAGGACATTTTGGTTTCCCATTTTGGTTAGTTTCTTATGTTCTTTGCTATCTATATGCTTAATATCTAGCAAAAACAAATCACATACCTCTAGTAGTTTTAAATGCTTTGAAAGACTATTCTTATCTTCTTTATTAAAAGTAACACCAGATGTATCACAGGCAGTATGAATATTTAGTTCCTTTAATTTTTTAAATAATTCAATGATAAATTCTATTTGGAGAAGTGGTTCTCCACCTGAGGCAGTTACACCACCACCCTCACTAAAATAGCTTTGATATTTTAAAATTTCTTCTATCAGCTCATCTACAGTGTATAAATCCGCATTATCCTGTGTCCAAGTGTCTGGATTATGACAATACTGACATCTTAAAGGACAGCCCTTAAAAAAAATTACAAAACGAATTCCTGGTCCATCTACTGTACCAAAGGATTCTAAAGAATGAATTCTTGCTTTCATAGGTACTCCTTTCTTTATTAGTATGGACAAGAAATTCAAAAACTATAGAAAAAAATGAATAATATTATGTAAACGCAAATACATATAAAAAAAAACTACCTATTGTTTTGAAACAAATAGGTAATTCTTTCTTAGCTAGAATAAATAAAATTTAAAAATACTTCTTATCTATATAAAGTATTAAAAAAATGAAGACAACAGACTAGTATTATGCTCCTATGCGCTAGTTTCTAATAAGCGATTAAACTCTTCAATGACTAAATCAACCTCTTCCCAACTATGCAGTGTTGCCCCACAGGCAAGATCATGACCGCCACCTCCAAATTTCTTGGCGATTTCTACGATAGATAGTTCCCTAGATCTAAATTCACCAATGATGACGTTATTTTCCATATCAAGTGTGAAGTTGCACCAAATTGGAATTTCTTTAATTCCTGCCATAACGCCTACCATCCCCCGAGAGATATTAAAGAAATCGCACTTAAATTTTTCAAATACTTCTTTTCCACATTTAAGATATGCAACACCCTCTTTAGTCGTTTTAAATTGAGTTCCAAACCAGTTTTTCATTTGGCGTTCCGCTAAAGTTTCTGTATAAATGTTCTTATAAATAAATTCTTTATCTGCACCTAAATCAAGAAGCTTACCAGCAACTCTTAAAGTATTTCCAGAGGTTTCTCCATATTGAAATCTTCCACTATCAGTCACAATACCACCAAATAAAGCTGTGGCTGCAGCCTTAGGAATTGTATAGCCTTCTTCTAAAAGCAATTCTGTGATAAGCTCACATACTGCAATCTTTGAAGGATCGCAGATAATATTTTCTGTAATATCACTTGCGTTTTTATGGTGATCTATGATAAATATATCCTTAGCTATTTTATAACGATCATCAGAAACCATATGAGATACAGCAACGTCTGTAATAATAACAAACGCATTCTCATATTCCTTATCACTAATCTCATCCATAGAGCCTAAAAAGGCATAACGAGAACTCATATCTCCAACCATATAGATTTTTTTATTTGGATAGGCATTTTTTAAAACAAGTGCTAAGCCTCTTTGACTTCCTAATGCATCCAAGTCAGGTCTAGAATGTCTATGAAGAATGATTGTATCATATTCTTTAATTTTCTTAAAAAGTAATTCTTTCATTTTTTATCACCAAGTCCATTATAAAGTAAAACAAAAAAAAATTAAAGGGCAAAAGTCCTTTAATTTGTAATATTTGCAAACTTTTCAATAATTTTTCCAACAAGTGGATGACGTACTACATCAAAGGTTTCAAATTCTAGAACCGCAACTTCTTTTAAATCCTTTAGCATTTCAGAGGCAATCTTTAAGCCTGAACGTTTTGAAGAAGGCAGGTCAACCTGTGAACAGTCACCAGTAACTATCATCTTAGAATGGAAACCTAAACGCGTTAAAAACATCTTTAATTGGTCTACTGTAGCATTTTGTGCCTCATCTAAAATGATAATAGCATTTTCTAAAGTTCTTCCTCTCATATAGGCAAGAGGGGCAATTTCTAATACTTGTTTTTCAATTAAGGCATTCGTACCTTCTACACCTAACATATCATATAAGGCATCATATAAAGGTCTTAAGTAAGGATCAACCTTCTCTTTTAAATCACCTGGTAGAAAGCCTAAGGATTCTCCCGCTTCTACTGCAGGTCTAGTTAAGATGATTTTTTGAATGGCACCTTTCTTTAGCTGGGTAACTGCATAAACTACTGCCAAGTAGGTTTTACCAGAACCAGCTGAACCGATAGAAAAGATTAAATCCTTATGATCTAAAAATTTAAGATATTCTGCCTGTTTTAAGGTCTTAGGATAGATAGGCTTATTATTTTGGGTATAGCCAACTGCCTTTCTGTTTTTTAAAAAACTTAAATATTCTTCCTTACGATTGGCTTCTATAATCTTTTTCAAATAAATAATATCACGAGTAGTAATGTGTATACCTAAGTTTGAAATATCAACTAAAGCCTGCATAAAAACTTCTAGTTTATCAATTAAAGCCTGATCTTCTAAATCGCATAATATAGAGTCCCCATGAACGTCAATTAGACAACCAAATAGTTCTTCAATCGTTTTTAAGTTATCGTTTTGAATTCCACAAATATTTTTTGCATCATTTGCATTCTCAATTCTACAGCTTAGCTTCAAAAAAATCACTCCTTTTTACTTAGAGTTCCAATAGATTCATATTTTTTTACGATGAATGTAAATATATAGGAATCATCTGTTTCTATAGTTTTAGTATTTGTTATAGCAATGATTTTTTCTAAAGAGTTGCTCATATGCGCATTAAAATCCTCTTCAATTCTTTTCTTAGCTTCTTCTAAAGCAGTATCCTTGCTATATGTTTTAATTATAGCATTTTTTTTCGTTTCTGCAATTTTTTTTAAAGAAAAGAAATCAAATAAATTAAAAAGTTGAGATTCTTCCCTATTATAAAGATCAAATGTTTCCTTTTTTCCTAATGAAAAATTCATATTGAAGAAGGATATATCATAGTAACTAGTCTTATCTTCTGTGAGTTGTTCTTGTTTTATTTCTTTTAGAATTTCAATCTCCATCTTATCGTATGTAGTAGCCATCACAAGACCTCTGACGCTAGTATTTCCTTCAATTAAGAGATCTCCTTTCTTCACATACTTATTTTTAGAAATCATACTTTTCCCACTATAAACATAGAATACATCAACTACTCCATCCTTTTTGGCAACTATATCCCCAACAACTGGTGTATCTACTATATAGTTTGCCTCATCAACACTCGCAATATATACAGATATAATATTATTTTTACAAGATATATTAATAAAAGGATAATCAAAATAGGTCTTTTGCATATCCTTAGAGAATTCCTTGTAATTGAGACTACAGAAATCAAAGCATAATAACCTTTTATAGCTTGACTTAATCCGATACTCTATCTCATTATTAATAGGCGTTTCTCGGTTGAATTCAATTGTTTTCACACGATAAAGATTCATATAAAGAATAGAAAGCAAAAATAAAACTCCTGTCACTAATAAACCATACCTTGAAAAAAGGCGTAATATTTTAGAGCGCATACTTTCTATAATCTTAAATTCATAGTTTGTCCGCTTTAAAATATTATAAGAGCCTCCCTCGATTTCAAAGGTTACCTCATCATCGTTGATAATCAAATTACTTGAAATAATTTTGTTACTAATCTTAAAGTAGTCATCCTTCTGCATCTTAATCTTGTAAATCATGTCCTCATTCTCCCATTTCTATTTTGATGATACCACCTTCAATTACAATACAATCCTTATCTAGCCTTAATACCTTTAAATCGTGTCCTATTATATTTATTTTTTCAAGTGATATTAAATCACTATCGATTTGCTGAATTTGCCGATAATTGCTAATGGATAAAATATTTTTATAATATTCAAATTGCATTCTACCACCTGTATTTATAATATGAAAAAAAGTGGTAAATACCACCTACAAATGTAATGTTTTATGTTCAAAAGTCAATCGTTCATTCGTTACAGGATGATTAAAACCTAAAAAATAAGCCTCTAAAGGGAAATCATAGAAAGATATCTTATGAGTACTTCCATATTTGATATCTCCATATAGAGGATGTCCGATACTAGATAGCTGACATCTGATTTGATGAAACCTTCCCGTTTTTAAGGAAATATCTAAAAGTGTCCTATTCTCTTTGATATCTATGGCAGTATAGCTTAGGATAGCCTCTTGTCCTTTTGAATTAATATAGCTTTTCTTTTCCTTTTCATTTTTTACTAGATAGGATTTTAAAGTGTCACTTCCAAATAAGTTCCCCTCAACAATAGCTAAATACTTCTTTTCAAAGGTATGTGTTTGAACCTGATTCGTTAATCTAGATGCTGCCTTAGAAGTCCTTGCGAAGACCATAACTCCACTTGTAAATAAATCTAGTCTATGTACAAGTCCCAAATAGACATTACCTGGTTTTTGATATTTCTCCTTAATATAGCTTTTTAAAAGGGTAAGCATATCTTCTTTATCACTGCCATCAGCCTGAGATAAAACTCCCTTAGGCTTTATTGCAACTATAATATGATTATCCTCATATAAAATATTGATCATGAGCGTTCCTTCCACTTCTTTAAAACCTTAACAAGAGCCTTAAGAGTTGGTTTATCAAAGCTATTTTGACTATATACTAAATAAATTCCTTGGGTAGCCTTGAAATTCAGCAAATCCATACGTTTAACATCCTTTAACTGCTCACATAGTTCTGCATACATAAATCCAATTCCATCTGTACTTTTTATAAGTTCACCTAATAGGAATGGAGAATTAGAATGAAAGGTTGGTACTTGTGTAATATTGATATTACTGCTTTTTAAGTTATAAAGAGTTCCCTCACACATCCCATTCCCTTCAGCACCTAAAATAATTGGATTATTTTTGATCATATCCCGAGTAACTCTTTTGATTTCTTTAAATTTGCCTTCTGTATAGCATACAGGAACAATAGACATTGTATCTAGTAAAATTCCATCAAAAGAATCATCATCATAGGGTCCATCTACAATGGCAAAATCTAGTTTTCCTTCTTTTAAATATGTATAAATATCTGCTGAAGATAATGTCATCAAATTGGCATTGGAATTGTATACTTCAAATAAGCGTGAAAGTAGGTTCTTCTTTGATAGTAGGGCAATTGCCTCATTTGTAACGCCTAAGGCTAAAGTCTTTTTTAAAGATAATGAATCTGAGATAGCTTCTATAAGTTCTCTAGACTGATTCATCATTCTTCTTGCATACTCCACTAAGATTTGTCCTTGTTTAGTAAGTTCAAAGCCTTTATTTCCTGTAAATAATATGATATCAAACTCTGTTTCTAGGGATTTAATATGATGCGTTACAGCAGGCTGAGTGATAAATAATCGCTGTGCTGTCTTTGTATAATTTTTTACCTGGACCAACGTTAAAAGGGTTAACAATCTTGGATCATTCATATCATCACCTCATAAAACAAATTTATAATATAAGGAAATTATATAAATAAAATTTTAGTTTGTCAACCCTTTACAATAGA
>JAMPGQ010000003.1 GCA_023663825.1 Anaeroplasma bactoclasticum | reverse complement strand
GGTTATATAGACCTTTTTTCTATTCAACTTACAATTTCCTAATAAATAAAAAAATGTGATTGAAATTCTAGTATATTAAATTACTAAAATTACAATCACACTTTCTTTTTCCTAAATCCAACATATAAGGCAACATCCTTATAACTATAATGTCTTTTTTGTATAAAATGAATTTCACCAATTTGGGATTTTAAAAATCTAATTTATCCTCTTTTTATTATTTTGTCTAATTCATAAGAAGCCAGCATAATAATTCGTTTACAACCACAACATTCTAATTTAATATCTGCACCTATACGAAGAATCTTCCACTGATTTGATCCACATACATGTGGTTTTTTTGTTTTTATAATCTCATCTAATGTATACATTATAAAGGTTGCTCCTTTATTTTATTAAAATTTCGTGGGAATTTAGCAGGAGTATCTTTAATCTTTTGGATGACAATTATTTGTCTTTGTTCTTCTTCATCTGGAAGTGTAAACCTAACTATATCTAACACCTTTCCACCAAGCTGCTCAATTGCGTTTCTTGCCTCCAATAGTTCTTCATTACCTGAAGAGCCCTTCATTGCTAGAAATAAACCTCCAACTTTTGTTAAAGGCAAACATAATTCTGCTAGAATATTGAGTCTAGCAACCGCTCTAGCAGTAACCACATCAAAGTACTCTCTTTTTTCCTTAACATAATCTTCGGCTCTCGCATGAATTGCTTCTACATTAGAAAGTTCTAAATCTTTAATTAAAGCATTCAAGAAGTTTATTCTTTTATTCAATGCATCTATTATCGTTATATGTACATTGTTTTGTACGACAGCTAAAGGAATAGAAGGAAATCCTGCACCACTACCAACATCACACAAAGTGTAATTTTCTTTATCCTTTAGAACTCTTACAATCTCCAAGGAATCCAAAAAATGCTTTCGATATACCTCATCTTTTTCCGTTATGGCTGTAAGGTTCATCACTTGGTTTACTTCTATTAACTTTAGATAATATTCTTCAAATTGTTTTATTTTCCTTTCATCTAGAACAATACCTAATTTTTCTAGTTCGTTATGAAAGTTCATATGAATTATTCCTCTTCATCCAAAGACTTCATTGGTTCAATCGTATCTAATTTTTCTTCAAGCTCCTCTTGTTCTTGTTCAAGTTTGATGCTTTGCTTGATTTTATTACCAGCAACCTGAGGAATATAAACTACAACCTGTGAATCCTTAGTCTTTACAATTAACTTATCAGGATTTCTATTTCCTGCAATGGCAGCTCCGATTGCTCCACCTAAAAATGCTGCTAAAAAAGAACTTGACTTACTTTGACCTTGGACCTGTAAATCAACAATATCACTTGTTGGAACAGTAAGAATTTTCTTTGTTTCATCAAGATAAACTGAATTTTTAGGTTCATATTTGAAGCCATTAAATACCAATTTGTTATCTACCAACTCTACAGTTTTTGTTCGTGCTACAATAGGCACTATTCCTACAACGAGCATAAGTGCAGCAAAAACAAACATTATAACAGCTGGCACTAATAAATCCTCTCCATCCGGATTGAACAACATAATAGCTCCAAATGCAACAAATATTACTGCAAAAATAACACAGGCAATTCCTGCTGCCTTTGATGTTTTGTACAATTTCATAATTAATTCTTCCTTTCTTTTCCTTCATTATTTATTTTTTAAATTTTCTATATAAACCACTAACACAGAAATGTCAGCCGGGTTTACACCACTAATTCTTGAAGCTTGACCTATAGTAATAGGGCGTATTTTCTTTAATTTTTCTCTTGCCTCAATTGCGATATTATCTACTAAATCATAATCAATGTTTAAAGGAATCTTCTTTGCATCATAGCTTCTCATCTTTTGAGCCTGGGATAAAGCTTTAGAAATATAGCCCTCGTATTTGATATCAATTTCAACTTGTTCTAAAACTTCATCTCGATTGGAATAATCCACTTCTAAATTTGGATACAATTGCAGAATGGTTAAATAGGAAATCTCAGGGCGTTTCAATAGAGAATATAAAGAGGTCCCCTCCACGATAGGTGAAGACTCTACCTTATTTAAAATCGCATTTGTCTCTTCTGTTGGTTTAATCTTAATGTCTTTAAATTCTTGTAAAAACTTTTCTATGCAAGTTTTTTTATTCACTAATCTTTGATAAGTATCTTTATCTATCAATCCAGATTCATAACCATATTCTCTTAATCTTAAGTCAGCATTATCATGACGTAATAATAAGCGGTATTCTGCTCTAGATGTAAGTAAACGATAGGGTTCATTCGTACCCTTAGTGACCAAATCATCTATCATTACACCTATATATGCTTCATCTCTTGAAAGAATCAAAGGCTCTTTCCCTTTAATTTTTCTACCAGCATTGATTCCGGCAATTAACCCTTGACCTGCAGCTTCCTCATAACCTGAAGTACCATTGATTTGACCTGCAGTAAATAGATTTTCTATTTTTTTTGTCTCTAAGCTTGGTTTAATATCTAACGGATTAATTGCATCATATTCTATTGCATAAGCATAACGAATAACCTCACAATTTTCTAAGCCTGGAAGCATTCGAATCATCTTATCTTGAATTTCAACAGGCATTGATGTAGAAAAGCCTTGTATATATTCTTGATCTAGAGATAACGATTCTGGTTCAAAGAAAATCTGATGACGTTCTTTATCACTAAATTTTACAACCTTATCTTCTATGGAAGGACAATATCTTGGTCCTATTCCTTCTACAACTCCTCCATACATTGCTGATTCCTTTAAATTGGCTAATATCAAATCATGAATTTCTTTTGTTGTATAGGTTAAATAACAAGGAATTCTTTTGTTTAATATAGAACTATATCCTTCATCAAAGCTATATTTCCAAGTGATATCATCTCCTGGTTCTAGCTTTGTCTTCGTAAAATCAATTGAGGAGGCTTTGATACGAGGAGGTGTACCTGTTTTTAAACGTTGAATTTCAAAACCCAATCTCTTTAAGGCAGCGGATAAACCTCTTGATGTCTTTTGCCCATCTGGTCCTTCCTTAGAGGTCCAATGTCCACGTAATATCCTACTATCTAAATAAGTTCCTGTGGTAAGTATAACAACCTTAGCCTCTACCTTCTTTCCATCCTCGAGGACAATTCCTTTTACCTGATTCTCTTCTACAATAAGATCTTCTACATACATTTCAAGCAAGTCTAAGTTTTCTGCTTGTTCTAGATGTTTCTTCATTGTAGCCATATAAAGAAGTTTATCCTCTTGAAAACGTAGTGCTCTTACAGCAGGTCCTTTAGAACTATTCAGCATTTTAGTTTGAATTTGACATAAATCAGCATTCTTCCCCATGTATCCACCTAAAGCATCGATTTCTCGAACAACCACACCTTTTGCGGGTCCACCAATTGATGGATTACAAGGCATAGAACCAACCATATTTAAATTGCCTGTAACTAAAAGGGTATGTAATCCCATCTTACTTGTAGCTAGGCATGCCTCACAACCAGCATGTCCACCACCAACAACTATTACATCATACAAGGGTATCAAGCTCCTATCCTCTTAATTATACCATTTTTTAAACTTACAAGCAACAAAAAGAAAATGGGCATATACCCATTACTTCATCACAACTCTATATATACTATCTAAGGAAAATTTCTTTTTTGGCAAAAAAATAATTTGCTTATTTAAGACATCTATTTTTTGAATTACACCACTATAGCTATTTTCCTTGCCGTTTTCCAAATAAGAAATCGTGATGGCTTTATTTCTACTATAACAATCAAATAAAATATAGTTCATTTCTAATTTCTCATCTTCACTTAAAATAGGCAAATCAAGTATAAACTTTCTCCTATCTTCTTGTTCAATGCGTTCCTTTAGTCCCTTTAGAGAATCAAAAGGTAAGTATTTAGATGCTCTACGTTCTTTATCATTCACTGTTGTGTCCTCCTATTTGATGATTTCTTTGATATAAAGTAGATTCCTTTCGAACCGCTGTTCCTATAACTAAATAATTCTTACCATACTTTTCCCATACATTTTGTATAGATTCAGTTAATCTTTCGTATTTTTCATTTTGTTCATAAAATAACGTGTTATATCCCTTATCCTTTTCTATGATTCCTGATAAGGATATTCCTATTCTTCTTATGGGACCAATTTGAACTTTCTTATATTCTTTTTGTAATTCTTTTTTTATTTCAAAATAATCATCTGTATAAAAAGCTAGGGTAAATGTCTTATGATAAGAATCAACGCTATGCCTGCTATATCCTATACAAAAGGAAATATGCCTTACCATCATATTTTTAGATACCAAATCCATGCAAGCAAGAAAAAGCATTTCTATTAAAGGTGTCCAAGCTTCCTCCTTTGTATAATCTCTAAATAGAATTTGATTTCTTGAAAAGCTCTTAGAAATTGGTTCATATGCTTTTATATCTGCAATACTTGTAGTATCTATTCCCCAAGCATGCTCATAAAGATCTACACCAATCACTCCAAATTCCTTTTGTAAAATACTTACCTCCATCATCGCAATATCATGAAGCGTATAGGCACCTAATTTATGCAACCTTTTGGAAAGACCATATCCTATTTGCCAAATATCTTTCAAATTTTTGTGATACCATAACGTTTTATAAAAATCATTTAAGGATAAATAATGATAATAAGGTGGTTTCTTTTTAGCTAAAAGATCTAAGGATAGCTTAGCTAAGTATAAATTATCTCCTGCTCCACAGGTGGCAATGATTCCAAGCTCCCTATGAATATCATCCATAATGCGATATGCAATTGCTGAGGCACTATTATAAAGATGGAGATATGGTTCTATATTTAAAAATGCTTCATCAATACTATAGGTGTGGATATCTTCAGCTGCAACATATCTTAGAAATATCCTATGAATTAAGATTGCATAATCCATATATTTCTTCATTCTAGGTTTGGCTATAATATAAGATAAATGATTAGGTATTTTATAAAGTCTACCTCGGTTATTAACTCCCTGTTGCTTAAGATATGGACTTACTGCTAAGCACAGCGCACCTCTCCCTCTTGACTCGTCAGCTACAACTAAAGGAGTAGTCATAGGATTTAATCCGCGTTCTACACATTCTACAGATGCAAAAAAACATTTCATATCAATACATAAATACATACAATCACACTCCTACTAATTTAATTGTAAAATGAAATCACACATTATTTATGTTTCTTTTATAGTTTTCTCATTTTTGAAAGTTTTATAAAAGGAAAAAATCAAGCCTTAGCTTGATTCCTTTAAATCTTTATAATGTTGTAAATGTATTCCTATATGCCCTATACCTAGTATAACAACAGAAACCAATAAAAATATATTTTTACCGTAAATACTTAACAATAGCATTGCAAAAACAGGTAAGGTCGCTCCTGCAATAGGAATACCTAAGATACTACTATAAAAATCTGATAGTGTTTTTTCACTTAAAAAATATCTAATCCAAAAGATTTCATAAAGTACCATCAAAAGAAATGCAAATAGTAAAAATAAACTCCAGTAGGATATTTCGTTTATATTAAAATCCTCAAATATAAGAACTAAACAAGTAACCAAAGTCTCTCCAATTCTTTCAAACCATACAAATATTTTATTTTCCTTTTCTGCAATACTATCATAATCTTTGGGTTTAAATTTTATCCATATGATATTTGGAATAAATAGCATGAGAAGAAAAATCAACCCTATGTAAGAAAATCCAAAATGCAAATGCTGCATAACCCATCTACCTACCTTCTTATTTTTTTAATCCATTCCTCTTCTATTGATTTTGCAGATAATTCCACCCAAGCATCAACAAAGCCTGCTTTTCTAGCAAGTCTTTTAGAGGCCAAATTACTCCATGCACAACAATAAAATGGATACTTGCCCAACTTTAAAATTTCTTCTGACAAACGGCAAACAAGTACTGTTCCTATTCCTTTTTTCTGATATTTTGGCAAAACATCTACACCAATTTGCCATAATTCTTCCCCATCATTCGTACAACCTGCAACACCTGCAATTTGATTATCTATCTTGCATACAACAGCCAAAACATCGCATCTTCTTCCGGTTGTAGTTCCACAAAGTGCCATATCAAAACCCAAATTATATAAAGTTTCTATCTGTTCTTTGCATAAAACCTCTAGGGAATAAGGACTATCTACTTTTACTGGTCTACTATCATCCAACAAAAAATATTGAGCTAAATGCGCCACAGTATACCCATACTTTTCCAGTTCATTATTCAAATGAAATATATTTGGTGCATCAAAAAGACGAAACAATTCGTTCTTATAATGATTTGCATATTGGTATGCAAAATCATAAATTTCGCTATCTGCACTTATAAACAACTCTTTACCAAAATAAACAAAATTTAAAAAAGGTGTTCCATTTAAATACTTCATAGACTCTTCTGTAAAGGGAATTGATTTTTGAATATAAATCTCATCTCTTGGAAACTCCTTTAGACTATAGTCTTTTAAAAATTGTTTTTTAGCAACCATTAAATTTTTCATATATTACTCCTATGGTTCAAAAAAATAACTAGTATAAACCAGTTATTTTTATCTTTCTATTAATTTTTAACGGCATCTAAAAATTCATTATAGATAACTTCTTCTGTAAAGCCATAAGCTTCAGGGATATACTTTAAAGGCATTGATTTACCAAATTCATCAATCCCATGAACCTTAGAGGCATATTTATACCAACACATACTAGAACCCATTTCTACAGCCATACGCTTAGTGATTCTTCTAGGTAATACTTTATTCTTATATTCATCACTTTGACGTTCAAACAAATCCATAGATGGCATTGATACAACTCGAACAAAGATATCTTCATTTTCTAAACGCTTTGCAACTTTAATACATAACGCAAGTTCAGAACCGCAACTTACAAATAAAGCACCTGGTGTACCTTTAGGTTCAAATGCGATATAAGCACCTTTAGAAACCCCTTCAAAATCTGTACAATCTAACACTTCAAGATTTTGTCTTGAAGAAACAATAATTGTAGGATTTTCCTTAGTTTCAATAGATAATAACAATGCAGATGCCATTTCTTTTGCATCAGCAGGACGGAATACATTTGTATTTGGCATACTTCTAAACATAGTAAGCTGTTCTACTGGCTGATGCGTTGGTCCATCTTCACCCACACAAACAGAATCATGAGAAAAGAAGAACAATGAAGGTAGATGCATAATTGCTGCCAAACGAATGGCTGGTTTCATATAATCACTAAATACAAAGAAACCTGCACAAAAGCCTCTTAAGCTTCCATGTAAGGTAATACCATTTGTGATAGCTGCCATCGCATGCTCACGAACTCCAAATTTAATATTTCTTCCTGTAGGATTTACTTTACTAAATATTCCTTCAGCACCCTTTACCATTGTAGAGGGTGTTAAATCTGCAGACCCACCCATAAGGTTTGGTAATTTTGAAGATAGCCAGTCTAAAACCTTACCCATAACCACACGAGTAGATACGCTACTTCCTATAGGAAATTCAGGAAGACCATCATAATTATCAATTTTTAAATCATTAAACATATACTGATTTAAAAGCTCATAATCCTCTTTATATTTTCTAGCATACTCTGACATCAAATAATTCCAATTAGAATTTGCTTGACTTCCACGTACAACTATAGAAGAATGAAAATAATCACTAACCTCTTTAGATGCCGTAAATGCCATTTGACGAGAATTTAAATTATCCTTAAGAATAGTTAATTCATCCTCTGTCAATGGTTTTCCATGTACAGAAGATTCTCCACTTGTAGGTGCTCCATAGCCAATTTCTGTTTTAATCTCAATTAAAGTTGGACAATCTGTTGATAGCCTTGCTTGTTTAATTGCCTCATCAATTTCTTCAACATCATTTCCATCTTCAACTCTCAAATAGTTCCACTTCATAGCCTTAACTTTATTCTCTATTGAATCAGAAGCAGCAAGAGAAACAGAGCCATCTAATTGAATATCATTTGAATCATATAACACAATAAGCTTATTTAAATGAAGATGCCCTGCTAAGGACATTGCCTCCATAGCAATTCCTTCTTGAAGATCACCATCGCCACATAAAACATATGTGTTATGATTAATAATATCGCAATGCTGTTTATTAAATTTAGCAGCTAAATGTGCTTCTGCAATCGCTAGTCCAACCGATGTTGCAATCCCTTGACCAAGAGGTCCAGTTGTCATCTCTACACCTACAGTATGTCCATACTCTGGATGTCCTGGAGTCAAGCTGTCCTTTTGTCTAAAGCTTGCAAGTTCCTTCATAGGAATATCAAATCCAGAAAAATGGAGTAGCAAATATAGTAATGCTGACCCATGTCCTGCAGATAATACAAAACGATCACGATCAAACCATTTTTCATCATTAGAATCAATATTCAAATGTCTAGTAAATAATGTGTGTAAGATTGGGGCAGCACCTAAAACAATCCCTGGATGACCACTTTTTGCTTTAGTAATCATTTCAGCTCCAATGACACGAAGTGTTGTAATACACTCCTCATCAATATAATTATTCATCCTTATCGACCTCTTTAACTGCTTCTGCCTCAGACTCTTCTAAAAGAATTACCTCTTCTTCCTCCTTAGAAGGAGATGTTTCATCTTCCTCTTCTTCAAACTCCTCTTCTGGATATAAGCTATCATAATAGCTATCCATATAATTCTTTTGGCGCTCTAGCATTTCATCAAACTGCTTAGTCCCACCCAATGTTTTTTTAATTAGTTCAACACTCGCCGCATTCGCATCATAAATTTTTTTGCGAGTAAGTCTATTACAAAATAGCATGATTACAAATGCAACAACAACTACAGCTATCATTGCGTAAAGACTGCCCTTTTCTAAAAAAGAAAAGCCTATACATCCACCAATAGCTACAACAGTAACTGGTAATATTACACATCTAGACATTTTTCGAGAAATACCTTCACATGTATCCCAAAAGTCTACCCATATCTTATTCACCGCTTGAGAGTATAGTGGTTTAAGCTCATTGTAATACCCATCTTCAATAAAAAGACGATAATTGACACCATCTATAGATGACCAAACCGCAAATTTCCCTTTATTAATAAATTCTTCTTTAACCTGAGGATAAGGCTCCATCATAAACACTTCTATTTTTCTTCCATCGAATTCCTGTACATCAACAGGCTCTGCATCATTAGCAACTGTAAATAATTTCGGATTAATTCTCATATCCCATTTTCCTTTCTAAATCATATATTTTATTATATCATAGCATTTCACACTTTAAAAGAAAAACCGTGAAATAAATTCATTCCCTTTTTTAAAAAAAGATATCAAAGAAAGAATAAATTACATTATGCTGATAAAAAAATTTAGATATTCTAAAAGTATTTTCATTCAGTTTCATATCTACATCTAGAAACTTTTGAAAGCCAGCAAAAAATTCAAAATGACCTAATAAGCGCATAATAGCAAACACAGCATAAACCACAATCATAAACAAACAAAAATACAAAACCATACCTAATATACCATCTATTGTTCTAATGATTGCATTCCCTCTTAAAATTGTTGCCAATATTTTTAACAAAATAGCAGCAATAAATACCCCTATAAACAAAATAATAAAGCTGATAATAACAGTTATTATATGCGCAAAAAAATGAGCGATATTGTTTGCTAAAGCTTCTAAAGTTGTTCCATTTGAAATGTTACCTGCAAACATATTTGCAAAAAATTTAGGCATACCCATAGAAACTAAAACATCAGAAATAGTAGCATCACTTCCACCAGCATTTTGAAAGATTTCAGTTTCTAAAACATTAGATTTAATATTTTCAAAAATAGGCTTATAAACTAAGTTTGAGGATTCAAATGCACCAGCAAGCTGCTTGCAAAAAACAAACGCCACTGCTAACGCAATAAATAATCCTATTAATCCAATTGCTTTTTTTAGGAACCCTTTTTTAAAGCCTATAAATAAGCTTAATAAAATTAATAATATTAAAATGATATCTATAATACCACAAATCTTCAAATCCAACAATATCACTTCCTAATCATATATAATATGTCCTTGTTATACCATAATAATTTATTTTTTTCAATAAAAGAAATCTATTTCTTTTTTTAATAAAAAAAGTTATAATAGGAATTGGTGATTAAAATGGATAAAATCAAAAACATTCAAAAAAAATTAGAACAACAACAAATTGATGCATATATTATTCCCACTTCTGATGAACATAACAGTGAATACTTAAGTGAGTATTATAAGACAAGAGCCTTCTTGACTGGCTTTACAGGCTCAGCAGGAACACTTGTCATAACAGCAAAAAAAGCATTCCTTTGGACAGATGGAAGATATTATATTCAAGCAAGTAAACAAATAGAGGGCAAAAATATAACCCTTATGAAGCAAGGAACACTTGGAGTCCCAACAGTAGATGAATTTTTAGCTAACCATCTAAATGAAAACAGCACAGTTGCCTTTGAAGGAAAGGTTATGTCTACTTCTTTTATAATAAAGCTTTTGAAAAAAGCACCAAATATTAATTTAAATCCAAATGTAGATTTTATCTCTGAAATTTGGGAAGACCGACCACATTTGCCATTTTCTTTTCTTTACAAACTAGAAGAATTTTTTTCAGGCAAAACCTTTAAGGATAAGCTATATGAAGTAAAACAAAAAATAAATGATAATAAAGCAGATATCCATATTCTATCTAGCCTTGAAGATCAAGCATGGCTTTATAATCTAAGAGCCAATGACATTCCTCATACGCCTGTATTTTTAGCATTCACTATAATTGATCAAGAAAATTGCCATTTATTTATAGATACTAAAAAAATAGATAGGCTCATAGAAAAATATTTAAAAGAAAATGAGGTAATAGTCCATGAGTATAAAGACTTCTATTCTTATCTTTCCACTATAGAAAATAAAATTATTTTGCTAGATTTAAACAAAGTAAATTATTCTATTTATTCCTTGTTAAATCCCAAAAATTCTCTTATAAATAAGGCAGATCCTACCCTTCTAATGAAAGCAATTAAAAATAAAGTTGAAATTGAAAATACAATTCACGCACATATAAAAGATGGGGTAGCCTTTACTAAATTAATGTATTATGTAAAAACAAATATAAATGGAGAGTCTTCTTTGAGCGAGCTTTCTGTTCAAAGCCATCTGCAAAAGCTTAGACAAGCCCAAGAAAGCTTTGTTGACATATCCTTTGAAACCATTTGTGCTTATAAGGATCATGGTGCAATGATGCACTACTCTGCAACTCAAGAATCTAATTATTTATTAGAGCCTAATGATTTTCTTTTGATAGATTCTGGAGGCCACTATCTAGATGGAACAACAGATATCACTAGAACTCTAGCCTTAGGAGAAATTACAGATATACAAAAGCTTCATTTCACGACAGTATTAAAATCTGTAATAGCCTTATCTGAAGCAGTATTTTTAAAAGGAGTAAAAGGAGTAAATCTTGATATTTTAGCACGTGGACCAATTTGGAAGCAATTATTAGATTATAAATGTGGAACAGGACATGGTGTAGGCTTTCTTCTTTCTGTGCATGAAGCTCCGAATGGATTTAGATGGCAAATTGTTCCTGAACGAAATGATTCAGCTGAATTTGTTCCTGGAATGATTACAACCAATGAACCTGGCATCTATTTAGAAAACAAATATGGAATTCGTATTGAAAATGAAATGGTTTGCGTATCAAAGGGCAAAAGCGATTTTGGAGAGTTCTTAGGCTTTGAAACGATTACCTATGCTCCGATTGATTTAGATGCAATAGATGTAAATCTTTTAAATCAAGATGAAAAAGATTGGTTAAACCAATATCACAAAAAAGTATTCCATCTCATCAGTCCTTATCT
The DNA here is from genome assembly GCA_023663825.1 of Anaeroplasma bactoclasticum. Classification (GTDB taxonomy): domain Bacteria; phylum Bacillota_I; class Bacilli_A; order Acholeplasmatales; family Anaeroplasmataceae; genus Pelethenecus; species Pelethenecus bactoclasticus_A. The sequence continues at coordinate 55,914 of JAMPGQ010000003.1, read as the reverse complement.
TGAAGAAGATGAAGTGGAATGGTTAAAAAAATATACAAGGAAAATATAAATTTTAAAAAAACAGATTTTACTATCTGTTTTTTTAAAACAAGAAAAAAACGCCTTAACCACATTACCTACTAGCTTAAGGCTGCTACCTTCCGGTCCTGACCTGGTTCACCGTACATAATTGATTAAGGACTACATTATAATATCACAACAGTGCTTAAAATTCAAGACTTTAATCGAAGGTCTTTAAAAAAGGAGGATATCATAGTTGCACATTCTTCTTCTAATATACCACCTATTACATTTATTTGATGATTAAATGGAACATCAAATAAATGAATTGCTCCTTGATGAGCTCCAAAACGATTGTTTTTAGCACCATAAAAGACGTTTTTCACTCTAGCTTGAATCATTGCCCCTGCGCACATTACACATGGCTCTAAGGTCACATAAACACTTACTTGTTCTAATCGCCATGTTCCTAATTTTTTGCAAGCCTTCTGAAGAACTTGTAGTTCTGCATGCATTGTAGAATCTTGCTTCGTTTCTCTTAAGTTATGTGCTCTTGCAATAATCTTATCTTCATAAACTGCAACCGCGCCAATGGGTGTTTCATTTTTTGAATAGGCTTTTTTTGCTTCCTTTAAAGCTTCCCTCATAAAATATTCATGCATCATTTTTTATCACATGACATCTACGGCATCTAGGCTCATAGGATTCCTTTTCTCCAACTAAAATAGTAGGATCACTATATTTTGCTGGCTTTCCATTAATGATACGCTGTGTCATCGTTGCTTCATTTCCACAGCATACACAAATTGCAGTTAGTTTAGTAATACTTTCTGCCATTGCAAGTAAGCTAGCTACAATAGGAAATGGATTGCCTCTAAAATCACAATCAAGGCCTGTACAAATAACTCTTAGACCTTGGTTAGCTAAATTTTTACAAACTTCGACAACTTCAGAATCAAAAAATTGCACCTCATCAATTAGAACTGCTTCAACATCATCTGTTAAATAATCCTTGATTTCAGCTGATGAAGAGATATTTATAGCCTTAACCTTTCGCATATTATGAGAAACCACTTCAGAAATTGAATAACGATTATCGATAGTTGGTTTAAAAATCAAATATTTCTTCTTGGCAAAATCCATACGCTTTACACGACGAATAAGCTCTTCTGTTTTTCCAGCAAACATCGGTCCACATACGACCTCTATCCAGCCTGGTTTATTTAAATGATACTGCATATTCTTTCCCCTCTTATTCCTAGAAAAAAAGCCCTTTAGGGCTTATATTTCATTAATTATTTTTAACGCCATAGCGCTTGTTGAACTTTTCAACACGACCATCTGCCTGAGTAAATGCTTGCTTACCAGTATAGAATGGATGACAATTTGAACAAGTATCAACACGAATCTCACCTAATACAGATCCTGATTCGAATACACTACCACAAGTAGTACAAGTTACCTTTACTGTCTTATATTCTGGATGGATTCCTTGTTTCATGCTAATACACTCCTTCCGCCATGATTTACTATCATAGAAAGTTTCCAAATTATTCTAACACATAAAAGATTATAATGCAAGTTTTATTTGCTAGATTTTGCGAATTTGTTTGAAGCTGAAGGTCATTTGTGTAGATCTTCCTCCAAACATCTCAACCAATACAATAACCTCTTCTGCATCTAAATTCACAGAAGCAATATCATATATTTTCCCCTCAAATGGACCAGAAACAATTTCAATACGATCTCCAACCTTGAAATCCATAACTGACTTTTCCACTAGACCTAAAGAAATTAAAATACGATTCATTTCATCTACAGGTACAGGAACTGGCTTTGTACCACCACCACTAGATCCTAAAAATCCTGTTACCTTTGGTGTGTTACGTATCATAAACCAAGCCTTCTCATCCATTTCTCCTTCAACTTCCATCTCAACGAAAACATATCCAGGAAAAAGCTTAGTTACCTTTTGTTTTTTCTTTCCTTTTTTATCTGTTACTTCTATTATTTCTTCTGGAACCATAACCTGATAAATCTTATCCTGCATATTCATGGTTTCCTTACGCTTTTCTAAATCCTGCTTTACTGCATTTTCATAACCAGAATAGGTTCCTACAATATACCATCTTCTCATATTTAACCTCTATTAGAAAATTCTTGCAAGAATTTGAGTAATGAATGCATCATATAAAAGGAATAGTAATGCAAAAATCACTAAAAACAATAATACACGAATAGAATTGCCAACCCATTTTCTTAAAGTTAACCAAGTAACTTTCTTAAACTCTGGGAAAGCTGGCTTGAAAAATGGATACAATCCATAAATCGTAAATACACCTGCAATACCAACTAAAATGCCTCCAAATGCCTTTGGATATTTTCCAATTAACCAAAAATCTTGTCTAACGCTTAATGCGTTTGTTAATATTAAACATCCAAGAACTAATACTAATACTGAAAAAATTAAGAATACATAATTTTCCCATTTGTGAGTTTCCTTAAGATATTGCCAAATACGAGATGGCTTATCTTGTGTTTTTTCCTTAACTGCCATAATCTTTTCTCCTTATTTCGTTTCTTTATGTAGTGTATGCTTGTTACAAGCTTTACAAAATTTTTTTACTTCTATTCTTTCTGTTGTTTTTTGAGGATTCTTTGTCGTCGTATAATTTCTTGATAAGCATTCCTCACAAACAAGTATAACCTTCGTACGCATTATGAGTCCTCCAAATTTCAAAATAAAAAAACCTTTTAAGGCTTGATAATATTTTATATCAAACCTTAGCATTAGTCAATATCTTTTCGATTTTCTCTTTGATTTTTTTATATTTAATATAGACACTCGTATATTTTTTTTTATACTTTTTAGCAATTTGAACAACTTTTACATTTTTCAAAATGCACTCATAAAATAAATCCTTTTCTAAATCATCAGTCAGTTCCAATTCTCGTATCACTAAATCGACTAAAAAAGACTTAGAATTACTATCAGCAAAAAGGTTTTCTGGTGTATATTCGGTATTGTGTTCCTTTAAATATAAAGCATTAGTTCTCATTAGCTTAGAATAATTTTTGCGAATAATCACCAAAAAATATGAATAAAATGTGCAACCAAACGTCTCTTTAAAAGTATAAATAGCTCGATTTAAACACATCATACATTCCTGTAAGAAATCGGCAAAGCAAATTCCTCTCGTTTTTAAATTTTCATTATAAATCTTACGTATTAAATGCTCATACTTAATATATAAAGTACGATACGCTGCTTGATTTCCTTCTTTTATTAAATAAATTAATTCGTTGTCATTTGCTTGAACATACATCTTTCCTTTTTATTTTTTTAAAGCATATAAAATAATACCTGCACTAACTGAGGCATTGAGACTATTCACATGTCCAACCATAGGAATGGATAATAAATAATCTGTCTTATGCAGAAGAGTTTTACTCATACCAAAGCCCTCAGAACCTATAATAACAGCTAAATCTAAACTTAAATCAACACAAGAAACATCTGTACTACCTTTGGCATCCGTGCCACAAATCCAATACCCCGCATCCTTTAATCGATCTACAAATACAGATAAGCTATTCACATAAGCAATTTTAACATATTCTATGGCTCCTGTAGAAATATGAGCTACAGTCTCTGTAATAAAGCAGCTTCTATTCTTAGGTAATACAACTGCGTCATATCCAAAAGCATCAACGCTTCTTAATATCGCACCTAAATTATGTGGATCCATAATTCCATCTAATAATAAAATACGTTTAGGAGAAGAGCTGATAGCTTCAATTATCTCTTCACCATACACCTTATACTCTAAATGATAGGCTCCATAGCCTTGGTGTCCATCCCCAAATAGCATATCCATTTGCTTTTTGGTTTGGATTGTATATTTTATTTTTTTATCCTTTAAAAGATTTAAAAAAGCCTCATCCTTTTTAGCTACTCCTTCTAGGATAAAAATCTCTTGTAGCCCCTGGTTTTTCCGTATTGCCTCACGAATACAATTTTTCCCATATATTTTAATCATACCATTCACCATTTTGTTTTCTAGTACTTATTATACCAAATTTAGAACTAAAATAAAATACCTCTATGTATTTTTTACACAGAGGCTTTCATTTTAATTTTGATTATATAAGTCATTTACATCAACGGGAGCAGTAACAAAGAATTCTGTTGCAAATTCATAATCGTAGAATTCTTCTACCTTGACACAACGCTGAAGAAAATAACTTGGTTTTTTTATCTGATTGATTTCATCAAAATCATCCTGCATCATATCACCCTTAATAATATGCACAAGATTCGACAAAATCATACATTAGAATTTAGATAATATCTTTTGTACTAAAGCAATTTGGCGTTTAATCCAAGGAACAATTGCCTGTAATAAACGCATTAGTGGTATAGATAGTAAACAAAGCATCAATAAGAAAATTTTTGCAGATATTGTTAATTCCTTTACAATGCCACCTGTAGTTGTTGAAACACTATCCTGAGATACTCGATAATCTGTAACAACTCCACCAATGACTAAATTATAATTTCCATCAACCTTTAGGGTTGGTGCAGTTTTAAAGGCGGATGTATTATATTTAAATTCTGTATAATAACCATTGATTACACAGTTTCCAGCCTCAGCAGTTGTAATTTCTGGACAAATGCTTGGATTAGATAAACGAATATTTGTGTTATATCCTTGAGTAGGAATGGAATCTGTCATATGATCAACTATATAATAAGAGGCATCATAAGGTAATACATTGATTTCAACATCTCTATACTCATTTTCTATATTTGTTACATTAAAGTTAGATACAGGTATAGTTGTATCAATACCATTAATATTTACATAGCCTTCTTGATCAAAGGAAATTGTTGGTATTTCTACCTTATATGTATTTGGAGATTGGGTTCCATCAGCTAGGGTTGGAGCCAATTTCTTACCATTTACAAAAAGTTCTAAGGTTGATGGATCAATTTTAAGCTCTATTTTATCTCTTGAAGAAAGGCTTGTTTTATAGGTCTTAGTTGTATCCACATCTGCAGTACTTCTATTAGAATTTCTAGAAATAACAGTCAATTGATCATTAGTAATTTCAATCGTAGGCATAAGACATACTTTTACATCCTTTTTATCATTACCACCATACTTATTTGAAAAATTATAATAACTATCTGTTTCTGTTAATGTTCGCATTACATTATATCCATCATAGAGTAAATACCCTTCAGCATCTAGTGTAAATTTATCTTCTATGCCTGGTTTATAAATAATATCAATTGTCTCAATATATGCAGAATCAGAAGATTGCTTTTGATAGAAAATTCGACTTCCTCCTAAAACAATATTTCCACTGGACAGAAAAGAAATCCTTGGAATAACTACTTCCTCACTATATAATACTTCCTTTGTTTCAGCATCTTCTTTATACGCAATAATACCATTTAAGGCATAATAGAATTTATTTCCTTTTTGAACACAAGCAATACTTATATTCGGTTCAGTCGTATTCTTTTGGAAGCCATCCAAATATTTCCCTTTAAAAACATAAGTATTTAAATCACTTCTGCTTATGCTAGGAGAAGCAGTATATACATCCTCTTTTATAGAAGAATTATAATACTGAGAAAATCCAACCAATGGTCTAAATTCTAAGAACTGTGGTAGTAAGAAGGCGATGATTAGGAATGCCCCATAACAACAGATACATAAGGTTCGTCTTAAAGTATTAAATGGCTTACATACTTTAAATAAAACCATTAAGCAGGTGTGAGTTGCTGCAATACCAATAATCGTTTGAATCGATATTGTATCTAAATCTAAGCTTCCCGACAAACCAAAAATTAGTAACGATATAATCATAATTGTCAAGGCTCCTGGTAAGGCACCCTTTAAGATGTTTGCAAGGAAGTTACCATCTACTTCTTTATTATTAGCTTCTAAAGCTAAGAAGAAGGAAGGAATACCAATGGCAAATAAATCAATCATAATCAACTGGTTTGTTGAAATTGGATATCCACCACCATTTATCATTGCCTGTATAGCAAGCAATAAGGAGAAGATCGTTTTCGTTAAGAATAAGGAAGCAACATTCGTAACATTATTAATAACTCTTCTACCTTCAGATACAACCTTAGGCATAGAGTCGAAGTTAGAATCTAGTAAAACCAAGTGACTTACATTACGAGCAGCCTCGCTACCTGATGCAATCGCAATAGAACAATCTGCTTCTCTTAAAGCTAAAATATCGTTAACACCATCACCTGTCATCGCTACTTTTTTACCATCATTTTTTAATGCAGTAACCAATAACTTCTTTTGAGATGGCGAAACACGCCCAAATACAGTATATTTTAAAGCTGCACGTTCAACCTCTGCATCAGATAAACCTTCTAGAGAAATGTATTCATTTGCATTTTCTATACCTGCACGCTCTGAAATCTTAGAAACAGTTAATGGATCATCACCTGAAATAACTCGAACAGATACTCCACTTTCCTTAAAGTAATTAATCGTTTTAATCGCATCAGGTCTTATGTTGTCTTCAATCAAGATTAAGGATACAACCTCTGCAGCAGTATTTGGTAATTTTTTATCTTGTATTGACCCATTGAAATGAGCTAAGCACAATACACGATAGCCTAAAGCAGCATTCTTCTGTACTTCCTTTTGGACCTGAGTATATTGATCCTTTAATACATATTCAGGAGCACCTAATGCAAATGTACCCATTTTATCAAATGTAACTGCATTAAATTTTCTTTGAGAACTAAATGGAATAGTTTCAATAAATTTAATTCTTTTGTTTAATCCAAATTCTTTTTGTAAAGCTACAGCCGTTAAATTGTTTTCATTTAACGCATTTAACATTGCTGAAACTATATTATTCGTTGTAAGTCCAAAGAAACTATTATAATCAATTACATTTTTAACGTTCATCGTACCATCTGTAATTGTACCTGTCTTATCTAAGCACAGGACATTAATTCTTGCAAGCATCTCAATACAATATAGTTCTTGAACTAATACATTTTTTTGAGATAATTTAATAACACCAACAAATAAGGCAATAGAGGTTAACAACCATAATCCAGAAGGAATCATACCTATAATTGCTCCTGCTGTTTTACGAACAGCAGTAACATAGGTAATACTTGGATTAAAGTATTGTAACAAAAATAATGTAATTCCTGTAACAATAATCATCGGTGTCATACCACGGATAATCCATTTCAAAGACTTAAGTAAATCTGAATTAGGCTTGCGGTAAAGCTTTGCTTGAGCAGACAATTTTTCAATATAATTATCTTTACCAACCTTATCTACTCTAGCACGGCAATTTCCAGAAACTACAAAAGATCCAGAAAACAATAAATCTCCAGGCTTTTTAATTATTGCATTACTTTCACCTGTTAATAAGGATTCATTAACTTCAACTGTACCACTCACTACAATACTATCTGCACAAATTTGATTACCAGATTCTAGCTCAATCAAATCATCTAGCACAACATCAACAACACTAATTTCTTGTTTAGAACCATTTCGAATCACAACTGCACTAGGCGCAGATAATAACGATAATTTATCAATTGTCTTTTTTGCTTTTAACTCTTGATAAATACCAATAACTGTATTTGCAGTAACAATTACTAAAAATACTAAGTCTGTCCATGCCTGTACTGTCATTAGCCAAATGGCTATAGAGAGTGTTAAAATATTAAAAAAAGTAAATATATTAGAAAATACAATCTTTTTTCTAGACTTTGTTGAGCCTTTTTTAGTTGCATTTACCAAATTATCTAAAACTCGTTTTTCAACCACATCATCAGGCAAACCCTTTTCTATATCCGTGTCATATCTTTTGATATTTTCTGGATTTTTCTTTAATGATTTACGATGCTGCTTAACCATTTTGGCATACTGTCTTTCAGCTATTTTCTTTTCTTTTTTCTCTCGTTTTTCACGCGCTTTTCGAACAGTTTCACTCTCGATTAGTTCTTCTCCAATGACTTTTGCCTCTACTAAAGATTCTTCATCCTCATCTAAAACGACATCTTCTTCTTTTTCATCTTGAATTTCTTCTTGATCAAGAACTTCTTCTTCAAGCTCAGTTGTATCTTGAGTCTCGGGTATAGATTTTTCTTTAGTCTCTCGCCTAGTGAAAATACTCTTGTCATCAAAAGTTGCCATAGTTTACCTCCTAATTTCTATTTAGAGAAATCTCAATTAATTCTTCTAAACGTATTATCTCATTTTTCAAATACAAATAACCTAATAAAGCTTCAAAGCCTGTAGCATCTAAATAGCTTGCCAAATCCACATTTTTTCTTTTAGTGTGAATATGAGAATTCCTACCTCGCTTAAAAATACTAACTTCTTCTTCGGTTAACAAATTTTGTTCTAAATAATAATGGATAGTTTGAGCTTGAGCTAACGCATTTGTATAACACGTCACTTTTTGATGAAGCTCATTTACTTTCATAAAGCCTAAAGATAATGCATATTTTCTAACATATAGTTCATAAATTGCATCCCCCATATAAGCTAAGGTTAATCCATTATATAAATTAGCATCCATTATAAGATACCCCAATCCACAAGCTGCCTGCGATAAGTATCTGCCACTTCAAATTCTTTGTTTTGTCTAGCAGCATTCCATTTTCTATATACCTCTAGTTTAACTTTCTCCATCGGATGAACAAATAAATTAATCCCTAGAATATGTAAAATTTTATTCATTGTATGCCACTTGCTAACAATGCATTCTTTATTTTTACTACGAATAGATACATTCAATTCCTTCGTAATTCTTTCTAAGAGCATCATTACATTTTGGACATTAAAATCTTGATTCATATATTCTTCAAATTCGTGCATATCAGCCACATCAAAAGAACCATTTTTAATATTCATTAATTGCAATTCATATAAACCCTGCTTATATGCTCTTTGCCACTTATCAAATATTTTTTCATATTGATCAAATATTTCTTGTGAATAAGAAAAATTATTACGATATGGTGTGAATACTAATACCATACGCAGAATCATCCCACTTTTATTATTCTCTAAATCCTTCACATAAATAACATTATGCAATGATTTTGACATTTTTTGTCCTTCAAATTCTAATCTACCTACATGCATCCAGTACTTTGCTAAAGAATTATGATACAATGCTTCATTTTGAGCAATCTCATTTTCATGATGTGGGAATTTCAAATCCATTCCACCACCATGAATATCAATTTGATCTCCAAATAGCTTATGATTCATTACAACACATTCGGTATGCCACCCGGGACGTCCTTCTCCAAATGGAGATTTCCATTTAATTCCTACTTCCGTTTTTTTCCATAAGGCAAAATCCAATGGATTTTCCTTCTTCTCATTGATAGAGATTCTAGCTCCTTGTTCTAAATCATCACTTACCTGATTAGATAAGCATCCATAATTAGAAACTTTTTTTACACGAAAGAAGACATCTCCATCTACTTCATAAGCATAGCCTTCTTCTATTAATTTTCCAATAAAAGAAATCATCTCACTAATGTATTCTGTTGCATGAGGAATAAATTCTGGTTTAGTACTTCCTAATTTTTCTACTGCTTCAAAATAACTTTTTTCATAAAATCCCGCAACTTCTTTTTCTGTTTTGTTTTCTGCAATAGCTTGATTAATAATTTTATCATCAATATCTGTAATATTTGAAGCATAATGAACTTCATAGCCCAAATACTCTAGATAATTTTTCATCATATCGAAAAAAACCACTGGTCTTGCATTTCCAATATGTATATGGTTATAGACAGTTGGACCACAGACATACATATTTACTTTTCCAGGCTGGATTGGCACAAACTCTTCTATTTGATTTGTTAAAGAGTTATATATCTTAAGTCCCATTTTTTTCATCTCCTATAACTAGCATAAAAAGGAGCACTCGCTCCAATTATGGCTCTAAAACAACATCACGTATTGTTGAACTAAAATTTGTTAAATCTTGACTTACAACATATGGTATATGTGTTAAATTTTCATGTTCATTAATGACTTCTATTTTTTCACTATAAGCAATTGTATGAATTGTATTTGTGTTTTTTGCACCAACAAATCCAACTGTTAAAGAAATATATGCAGTTTGATCTATTTTAGCATCCTCTGCAGCATTCTCTGCCAATTTAGCAAATTTTGCTACTAGTCCATTCTCACCAGGTACATATACACAATGATCATATAGGGATATGTTTTGGTTATCTGTATATCCTGCAAAGCCACCAACATATGCAAACCAAGCATGCATCACTGTAATATCCAAATCTCCAAGGCTTGCACAATTATCAAATTTAGATGCATAGTGAATATTTCCACCATTAAAGCCACCAACACATAATTTAAAGGTTTTTCTACCTTCATTCGTTACATTTTCTGGTTCTGTCACTTTAACATTCACCTTAGAATAACAATTAGAAATGCCTAAGGTAGAATCATTTACTCCACTAAAACCACCTAAATATAAACAACCATCTTTATTAGATGTATAAGAAATATTGGCAACAACATTTCCTGTTACATAACAATCCGTTATTTTAGAATTTTTATTTTCACCAACTAATCCACCAACATACATCTTTAATCTTGCATCTTTAACATTCAAATCAATATCTTTTACTGTACAATTCTCAATAGTGGAATTTTCGGCTTGACCAACTAGACCACCAATATAAGCAAATGTAGTTGTTTGCCCTGAATGGCTAAAATTGGGCTCTATTATAGTAATATTAGATATTTTACAGTGCTTCGCATAACCAGCTAAAGCTCCTAAATATGTATTACTACGACTTGCTGAATATTCTGGAGCCTCTATGGTTAAATTTTTAACTGTAGCACCAATCATATAGCCAAATAATCCAGTATATTGATTGCTATCAAACTTTAAATTATAAATCTTATGACCATCTCCATCAAAGGTTCCAGCAAAAGTACTACTAGAATTAAAGATAGAAGAAATAGATCCACCACAATCAATATCTGTAGTCAATTTATAATATGCATCCTTTGTCTTATTCATCCCAAGAAGCATATCTAAACTATCAACTAAAATTGGATCTTCTTCACTTTCACCTGTACTTAAAGTAGTAACTTCTTTAGTTGCTAGGGTTTTTTGTTGTCCCTTAGAAGAGATAATTAGTTTTACTGAATACAATGTATCAGAAGTTAAGCTTGAAAAATCAAGCTTATTTCCACTAAGACTTATCTCTTCAGTTGAAGGCTTAGTAATTGTTACATCTTTTCTAGAAATTTCCTTAGCATCTTCTCCTGTACTACTTACAGTTACATAAGACTTTACATTATCATAATATAAGTCATGTTCTTCACTATCTATAAATTGTGCGGTAACGCTAATATCTGTTTTAAAGATTTTAATATCTAAAGACCCCTCAATGTTAGGTAAATTATTTTTTTCAGTACAGCTTGTTAATACTAGTAAAAATCCTAAACATAGGGTTGAACAGAATGCAATTAAACGTTTCATATCAATCAAATCCTTTACATACCAAAAAATTTTGCACTTCTTAAATATTATATCGTAAATTTATAATTGTATCAAGAACAAATCACATAATGAAAGCGTAATTTTTATGAAATTTATAAAAAATTTCAAAAGGGAATCATTTTTGTAGATGTTTTAACTCATATTTTTTTCTAATCTTCTTTAATTGACTTGTTATATTATTTATAATATAATACTTTTTGAACGAAGAAAAGTCTGGAGGTATCCTATGAAAAAAATTGGACTTGATGTCGGCTCAACTACAATAAAGTGTGTTGTATTAGACGAAAATAACCAAATCTTATATTCTGACTATAAACGTCATTATTCTCATATAAAAGACAATATTATCACAAAGCTTCAAGAGCTCATTGATTTAAAATGGATTGATGAAGAATGCTATCTAGCTATTTCTGGTTCTGCTGGTATGGGACTTGCTGAAGGCGTAGGTATTCCTTTTGTTCAAGAGGTATATGCTACCCGTATTGCTGCAAATACATTAATTCCAGGAACAGACTGTATCATCGAGCTTGGCGGAGAGGATGCTAAAATTCTTTTCCTGACTGATGGAATGGAGGTTCGTATGAATGGATCCTGTGCTGGTGGTACTGGCGCCTTCATTGACCAGATGGCAACCTTACTTAATGTAGATATCACAGAAATCAATGGTTTAGCTTTAAACCATCAAAAGCTTTATGCTATTGCTTCTCGTTGTGGAGTATTTGCTAAATCAGATATTCAACCTTTATTAAATCAAGGAGCTTCCAAATCTGATATTGCTGCTTCTATCTTTAATGCTGTAGTAAATCAAACAATTGGTGGACTTGCTCAAGGTAGAGAGATTAAAGGTAATGTTGCTTACTTGGGTGGACCTTTAACTTTCCTATCTGAATTAAAGGCAAGCTTTGATTCTGCTTTAAATGTTCAAGGAATTTGCCCTAAAAATTCATTATATTATGTTGCTATAGGTGCAGCACTTTGTGCTAAAGAAAAGATTCAAATCAAGGAAAAGCTAAAGGATTTACAAAGCTACATCAATCTTGCAACCTATGCATATAACCAACCTTTATTTGCTAATGAAACTGAATTAAAAGAATTTAGATGTCGTCACGCAAAAGCACATATTGATAGTCTTCCATTAGAAGAATACACTGGAAAGCTCTATTTGGGTATTGATAGTGGTTCTACTACTCTTAAGTTTGTTTTAATCGATGAAGATGAACAAATTCGTTTTGAGAAGTATCAGCCTAATAAAGGAAATCCAGTTGAGGTTATCCATAATATATTCACTGAATTATATAATAAATATCCTAATCTAAATATTGCTGGTAGTGCTTCTACCGGTTATGGCGAAGAGCTTGCGAAAAATGCTTTTAACCTAGATGCTGGTCTTGTTGAAACAATGGCTCACTTTAGAGCGGCTGCCAAATTTAAACCCGATGTTGATTTCATTATTGATATTGGTGGACAAGATATCAAATGTTTTAAAATAGAAAACAATGCAATAGCCAATATCTTTCTGAATGAGGCCTGTTCTTCCGGATGTGGCTCCTTCTTACAAACCTTCGCAAATGCCTTAGGTTATAAAATTGAAGATTTTGCAAAGCTCGGACTTATGGCAGATAAACCAGTAGATTTAGGTTCTAGATGCACCGTATTTATGAACTCTTCTGTAAAACAAGCACAGAAAGATGGAGCAACCATAGAAAACATCTCAGCAGGTTTATCTATTTCTGTTGTTAAGAATGCATTATATAAGGTTATTCGTGCCACTACAAGTGCACAATTAGGAAAAAATATTGTTGTTCAAGGTGGAACCTTCCATAATGAGGCTGTTCTAAGAGCTTTTGAAAAGGAATTAAACTTAAATGTGGTTTGTCCTAATATTTCTGGACTTATGGGTGCTTATGGTGCTGCCCTTTATGCAAAGTCTTTAAAGCTAGAACATTCTAAAACCATTACAAAGGAAGAATTAAAAGGATTTGAGCATAAGGTTCAAAACTTTACTTGTAAGGGCTGTAATAATAATTGTCTTCTTTCTTTAAATACCTTTGGAAGTAACCAAAATAAGTTTATCAGTGGAAATCGTTGTGAGAAGCCACTAGCTAAAAAGATAACAAATAATAATTCAAACTTATACGAATATATTCGTAATAAACTGATGAGTTATAAACCTATACCAGGGAAAAGAGGAAAACTAGGAATTCCACTTATCCTAAATATGTATGAGCTTTGGCCTTTCTGGTATACCTTCTTTTCTAATTTAGGATTTGAAGTATATAATAGTGGTTTTTCTAATGAAAAGCTTTATACATTAGGGCAGCATACAATTCCTTCTGATACAGTATGTTATCCAGCTAAGCTTGTTCACGGACATATTGCAAAATTACAACAAGATGAATTAGATACTATCTTCTATCCTTGTATGAGTTATAACATTGATGAGAAAAAAGGAGATAATCATTTCAATTGTCCTATTGTGGCATATTATCCACAAACTATCGAAAATAATGTGAAGGACGTTCAAGATATTAAATTCATTCATCCATTTATTGGTATACATGATAAAGATATTTTTGAACAAAAGATGAGGGAACATCTAAAGGACTACAATATTTCAAAAAAAGAAATTCATAAGGCTTCTTCTCTTGCTTATGAAGCATATGAAACGTATTTAGCCGATTTACGAAAACAAGCAGACCAAATCATTTCAACTGCAAGATTAAATCAAAAGCAGATCATTGTCCTTGCAGGACGTCCTTACCATGTTGACCCACAGGTTAACCATGGCATTGATAAGTTAATCAACGGCTTTGATGTAGCTGTTGTTACAGAAGAATCTATTTCTCATTTAGTTCCAAAGTTTAAGGTTGGTGTATTAAATCAATGGACATACCATGCTAGACTTTACGCAGCAGCGAAATATTGTACTACACAAAAGGATATGAATTTAGTACAACTAGTTAGTTTTGGCTGTGGACTAGATGCAGTAACTACTGATGAATGCAAGACCATTCTAGAAAATCATAATAAGATTTATACACAAATTAAGATTGATGAGATTACAAATTTAGGTGCAGTTAAGATTCGTCTTAGAAGTTTATTTGCAGCATTGAAACAAAAGGAGGAAAACTAATGGAATCGGAAGTTAAAGAATATCCAAGATTTGTCGCTTCTATGCGTAAAACTCATACCATTTTAATTCCTTCTATGCTTCCTTTTCATATGGCATTATTTGAAAAGGCACTTCTTGTTTCAGGGTATAACGTAGAGATTATGAAAAACGAAGGTCCAGATGTTGTTACAGAGGGTTTAAAGTATGTGCATAATGATACTTGCTATCCAGCATTACTTGTTATCGGTCAGTTCATTGACAATCTAAACCACAGAACAGATCATGATAAATTAGTTCTTCTAATTACTCAAACAGGGGGTGGCTGTAGAGCTTCTAACTATATTCACCTTTTAAGAAAGGCATTAGATAAAGCAGGCTATGGTTTTATTCCTGTAGTTTCCCTAAATGCTTCAAATCTGGAGAAGGATAGTGGTTTAAAGCTTACTTATTCTCTTATAAAAAAGATTGCAGCTGCAATGACCTATGGTGATGAAATAATGTATCTGTTCAATAAGACTCGTTCCTATGAGGTAGAAGCTGGTTCTGCTAAAAAGCTAGCCCTAAGCTGGGTAGAAAAAATAGGAGAACAATTCGGTAAGAAAAAAGGGGTCTCCTATAGAGCCTTAAGAAAGAATCTAAATGCCATTGCTAAGAGCTTTAATGCTCTATCCTTAGACTTATCTCATGCCATCCCTAAGGTTGGTGTTGTTGGAGAAATTTATGTGAAATATGCAGCACTAGGAAACAACCATTTAGAGGATTTTTTAGTCAGTGAGCATGCTGAAGTTATGGTTCCTGGTCTTTATGGATTCATTCTTTATTGTCTATACAATTCCATCTATGATAGTGAATTTTATGGACATGGAAAAATAAAAAAATTAGGGTCTAAATTTATCATATGGTATTTAAGACGTAGAGAAAAGCTAATGATAAATAGTATGAAGAATACAAAATTCACACCCATGAAATACTTCTCTCATACGAAAGATTTATCTGAAGGAATTTTATCTCACGGAACAAAAATGGGGGAAGGATGGCTTTTAACAGCTGAAATGATGGAACTTGTTGAAATTGGATACGATAATATTATTTGTACACAACCTTTTGGATGCTTGCCAAATCATATTTGTGGTAAAGGAGTTATGAAGAAAATTAAATCGCTTCATCCAGACGCAAACATTGTAGCCATTGATTATGATCCTTCTGCTACTAAGGTAAACCAAGAAAATAGAATTAAACTTATGCTAGCAATTGCTAGAGAAAAAATCGAAGAAAACGAGGATGCTAAGCTGTAAAATCAACAGCTTAGTTTTTTTATATGAAGACATATTTGAGAAACGAAATCATCATAACTAAAAATGCATATATCAATCAAATATTTAAGATAACTAAAGGCCATATCACTAGCAAAAGAAAAACAGAAACCTATGGTCCAAAGGACTATTTATTCCTAGACCAAATATTTTATAATTCCTATACTTTAGATGAATATTATGCTTTAGATTTAGTTGTAGGAGAGTGGATAGATAAATGTGATATTGATATGAACTATTTTCCAATACTATCCAAAATGTTTCAAGAAAAGAAAAATCAAACTGAACTACTTCTAATAAATGATCCTATTACAAAACTATCAAGATATTTATATTTTGAATATTTAAATAATAAGACTGAAAGCTTTTATATTACATTATCTATTACTGATTTATTCTTCTATCTCAATATAAATAAAACTACTTTATCTAAAACATTGAAATATCTTGAGTCTAAAGAAATCATTTCAAAGCATAATAAGCTTTTTAATATATTGAATATTAAAAAATTAGAGGCACTTGCATATCAAAAAGAATTTAAAATGTAAAAAACTTTAAGTATTTTAAATTTGAAAAATTAGAATTGAAAATAGATTTTCAACATGCTAGAATTAGAGCACGTTAGGATTTGTCGAGTGCTAACATACGAGCTAATAAAAATCCAAGGGCTATTTATTAGCCTTTTTTCTCGGATTTTTTTGTTTTCTAGGCTCTAATATATGATACTTTTTCATTTAATCTTCCTTTCAAAACAAAAAAGCGTGATTAAATTTGACAGTACAATTTGTACTTAATCATTTTCAATCACACTTATCTACCATTGTAAGAAACTCTCTTTCGACAATTTAATTTTCATAAGCCTATAGGAAGTAGAGCCCTTATCTATAGACCTTTACTAGCTTTTCTTTGCTATAACACATCTATTGTAAGATGTAAATACACATTTTAACGTTTCTTTTAAAACAAATAAACTAAACTTCTTCTTTAGGTGAAATACATATAATATCCTTATATAAGCAAGTGTATTTTTCTGATAATCTTCTATCAAAATGATAATGCCCAAAATACCAATGTGTAAAGGATAACCCTTCTTTACATTTTTCCAATGCTTCATTGGATTTGGAATGTTGAATTGATTTCCAGGTATAAAGACTTACTAGCTTTTCTAATGAGGTTGGACAATCATGTGTTAATACAAAATCCACCTTATTATCATAGTGTGCTAAATTTTTTATTCCTTCATTTATTTCCTCATCTGTGGGCATTTCATCAGACCACCAGCTAATTCCTGGTTCTCTAAATGCTTTATCAATGGATAATCCACCTCCAAAGGTAAAGAAGGTATAGCCTTCTATTTCAAATACTTGACCTCTCATTAAATGAATTAAAGTATCGGATAATTTATGCACCTTTCCACCATTCCACTCTTCAACAGGAAAGCTTTTGAGTAAGTCAAAATTTTCATGATTGCCGTCTACAAATAAAATTGTAAATGGGAAAGAAGAATACATTTCTATCATCTCATTCTTTTCATCAGGAAAAAATAAAACTCCACAATCCCCACAAATAATTACATAATCCTCTTCTGTTAAACCCATCAATTTAGTAGAAAGTAACTTGCTGAAATCAATTTTCCCATGTGTATCTCCTGTTACATAAATCATTGTAGCACCTCCTAATTATAATTATTCTACCTTGATTATATCTTTAAGCTTTTGCTTATCAACTAATATAGTTCTGCCATAAACTCCTTGTTTAGGAGAAACTATACCTCTTTTTTCGAGTTCTTGTAATATAGCTACCACCACATTAAACCTCAAAAAAAATTTTAATTGGATTGAATTTATATTCACTATCCCTTGTTCAATACAATATAAGGCAACCTCATATAAAAGCTTTTCATCTATTATTTCCTTTTTTGGAGCCTTAACTTCTATTTTATCTAAATCCTGTTGATTTAACAAGTATTCCTGTGAATAATTTTCTCTTATATACATACAAATTCTTTCAATAAGGTCTTCCTTTATGTAGATTCCTTGAAGTGGAATATAGGTATCTTCCTTCTTAAAAATCATTTCTCCTCGACCTTTTAGAAGCTCTGCACCCCTCTTATCTATAATTACCTCACTATCTATATATGTTGTCACACGGAAGGCAATTCGATTTGAAATAGATGCTTTTAATGTGTTCGATATAATATCTCGTGTTGGTCTAGCAGTAGATAAAATAATATGAATCCCTACCTGAGCTCCTTTTTGAACAATTAAAGATAAAGATTTTGTTGCCTCTTCGTTATAGTCCATAACTAAATCCAAATATTCATCAATAACAATGACGATGGTTGGAAAGGAAGATAGGTATTCTTCAAATTCTAAATACTGACTTCTACTTTCAATTTCGCTTGTAATCCATTTTAATGCAGCTACTGCTGATTTAGAATCTGTTAAAATAGGCATTGCAAGATGTGGTAGATCCTTATAAACTGTAAATTCAACTCCTTTAAAATCAATCAAAATTAATTTGAATTCTAAAGGATGATTTGCTGATAATAAAGAGGTTAATATTGTATGTAAGCAGATAGATTTACCACTTTTAGTGGCCCCTGATAGTAACAGATGCTTAAGCTTATATAAATCTGCATAAATTACTTTTTTGTTCTTATCTACCCCGAGTGGTAAATTTATACAAGCCTTTTGAATAAAGAAATCCTTATCCACTTCTACCTCATCTAATATATTATAGGGGATATGATATAAACTTTTGTCTAATGATTTAGAAGAATTACGATGTAGATTCTTGCTTTTTCCAAGCTTAACAAGCATACTAAAGAAATTATCTTCACATAAGCTAGCATTTCTTAAATAGAGTAAATCCTTCTTTAGATAATTTAGGCATAGTTTATGAGTATAAAGCTTTTTCATAATCTCCCAAATAGAAATCATTTTTTCTTTGTTTGCTTCATTTAAAAATAAGTTTTTTCCACTATTTCTAAAGGTTTTAGTGGCCAAGACTTGAATCAAAAGAAGGCATTCATTATAGGTTATGCTATACTTCTCACAGCAATTAAAAAATATTGCTAGAGGTATTTTAGTTAATACTTCTTCTTTAATATTATTTATTTTTACTTTTTTATGACCATTTTCATCTTTTGTAAAATCTTTTATTGTGGTCATGCTTTTGAATAATTCTTTTCTTTTCATTTTTTCTTTCCTTTTTAAAATATCTTATATTAAGCTAATCTTTTCTTTTATTTAACGAAGAAATTTCTTCTACCATTTTAATCCCAATTTCAGTCATCAAGGACTATCTTTAGCATTTCAGTTTTTCTAGAATCAAAAGATAGTCTATCATATTCTTTATTAGAAGACTTTTTTTGAAGTCTTTGACTTTATATATTGGTTTATTTCTTCTTCATGATCTGATTTCCAGTTGGAAAATGCATTAGGATCATCACAATCCATATCTAAAGAACCATATAGACTTAAGAATTGTTCTTCTGTGATGATTACTCTATCAAAGGGTCTTGTCTTAACATATTGTTTTTCTCTCATCCAGTCTATAATTGCTTGAAGCTTATCTATACCTATATCAAGCATCCTTTGAAGATAGCTTATGGCAAAATTAGAGCTTTTAATAGTTAGCCATAAGACATATATGTATAAGGGGTCTTCTTCATTTCTTACATAGGAATACTTGAGTTCATCTAGAGATCTTATCTTTCCTCTTTGAACTAGCTTTTCAATGTAGATTCGTATCGCTTTATAGCTTAAATGAAATTCCTTTTGAAGCTCTGGAATAGAAAATGCTTCCTTAGCTATAATATATTTTTCTAGTTTTGGATTCATCTTCTTACTCTCCCTTTTTATCTAATATAATATCCTTAATGCCTTGAAATTCCTTTTCTGTTAGCTGTGATATATTCTGATACACTTTTTCATAGACAGATTCTAACGCAGTACCAGAAACAAACGGAAATTCCAAAATTTTTTTCACTATGGATAAAAATGCTTGTTGCAGGATTTCCTTGTCAACTAATAGGATTTTTTCTATCACATCATAATATCTTTTTTCAAAGGATGTTTCTGGCTCATTTAATATCTCTAATGGGTCACAATATTTGATAATATCTAAGTCATCTTCTTCACTA
The DNA here is from genome assembly GCA_023663825.1 of Anaeroplasma bactoclasticum. GTDB lineage: Bacteria > Bacillota_I > Bacilli_A > Acholeplasmatales > Anaeroplasmataceae > Pelethenecus > Pelethenecus bactoclasticus_A. Next base: position 35,765 of record JAMPGQ010000003.1, on the reverse strand, counting down.
TTCTTTATTTCATCGACAGACTCTTGATTTAATTTATTCTCACATTCCTGCATTCTTTTTTTGAGATCTTCTCTATGAGAATTTAAGAGTTCCTTCATACTTTTAGTTTCATCTGGCTTGGTATCACAAAAGGAATCTATATCCACTTCTATCTTTTTTTCCTCAATATCTTCCGTTATAGTCCCAAAGCGTTCTATAAATTGATGCTTTGTCATTTGAACCTCTGGAAAGGGAAGCTGTCCTATAAATTCATTTTCCCTCATCCAGTTTATTATGTCTCTTGCCTCAAAAACAGATAATGAAAATTTTCTTTGCATATAGGATGAAGATACATAATTATTTTTAATACAATCCCATAAAACCTGTTTATAAATTAAAGGTAATTTTTCTGTGTGCTCTATATATGCATAATTCAAAGCATCCTTTAAAAATATGATTTTTTCATCTAGAAATTTTAAAATAATGCTGTGAATCTCCTTATAGCTTAAATGAAATTTCTTTTGAAGCTCTGGAATAGAGACTTCCTTATGTTTTATGAAGTATTTTTCTAATTCTATTTCATTCATTTGTAATCCCCCCTTTATTTTGATAATATAAATCCAAATTTGTAAAGCGTAAATCTTTGATTATCCATAACTACAATGGTTTCCATCATCCTTAATAATATGGCCATCATTTTTTTATCTTTTTGATGCTCTTGATACTGGTTTTCAATTACATGGATAAATTCTTCCTTGGTAGCTTCTATGTTGGATTGAATCAAGGCTTGAGCAACCTGAAGGTATTCCTCACAAGTAAAGAGGAGATTTGCTTGTCTTCGCTCTAAATCTTTTACACCTTCTATAGTCCATGTGTCAAAGGCTTTTAAATCATTTTCATCCCAATCTAAGGGACCATAAAGGTTTAAAAATTTTTCCTTAGATATGAATTCCTTTGAAAACCTATTTGATGTTACGTATTTATTTTTAGTTAGCCATGATTCAATTTTTTTTGCCGTATTTTCATCTATGAATAGTCTTTGCTGAAGGAATCTAATAGAGAATTGGTTTTCTTTTATACACAACCATAATGCATAAATATACAAAGGATCTTCTTCACTTCTAATGTATGTATAATATAACTCATCTACTTTTTTTAATTGACCATTCTTTAAAAGCCTCATAAATAACGTATGGATAAGGCGATAATTCAAACCACTTTCCTTTTGGACTTCTGGGATAGAAACAGTTTTTTTTAGTTTGATATATTGATCAATCTTTCCCATTATTTTACACCCACATTTTTAATAATCCCAGTCTTCAGGTTTAGGCTTACGTATATAAATATACTTACGGTCTAGTGGATTTATATGTGTGAGATACTTTTTATCATCTGCCAAAGGAAGCTTGTTAAATTCCTCACATTGGAAGTATCTTTCTAATTTAGAATATAATACATATCCACTATTTGCTTCTGTAACGATACATTCTCCAACCTTTAAATTCGCTAAGGTACTTTTAGGCATTAAAGGTATTGTTTCAACTTGATAATTCTCAATTTCTTCTTTACTTCCATTTAAAGCACATAAAGGAGAAATACGTGTAATCTGTCCACACTCTCTACTGAATTCGTCTAGGGTTTCTGGATTGTTACTTCCAATAAAAACATGTAGATTTAAGTTATCTCTAATGATTTCTGCAATATCAGACCCATAAACATTGTTGAGCTGAGCATAGGATTGCAAAATCAAGATAAACCAAATATTTCTTCCTGCACAAGCAGAGACTACAGTTTCAAAGTCTGTAATTTTAGGAAAATTACCAAACTCATCTAGGATGAAATAGAAGGGAACATCTAGCTTTCCAGAAGGCTTTTGATTGGCGTATTCTATTAAAAAGCTATAGGCATTTTGAACAAGAGAACTAATTACCTGATAGTGAGCTTTAAGCTCATCCTTATAGGCAATAAAAATAGCAATTGGTTTTTCTTCATCAATTAATTCACTCATTTCAAAACTATTACAGCTTGTAATTAAACGAATCGTACTAGATTTATAAATAGACATTTTCGTATTAAAGCAGCTTACTATACATTTTCTAGTACTCTGAGCATTTTCTAAAATACAGTTTTTAGCTAATCTTAAAGCCTTTGAGGTGGAATCTCTAGAGGTGAAATATCCTTCATCATTATATCTTGCACCACCATCATCATGAATACTATCCATAATCATCAGTGCTGTACTAAAGGAAAATTTTTCTTCTGTGATTCTTTCATTTTCATTTTCAAGATGACTATCCTCTAGCATTCCCCAAATGATGGCTGTAAGAAGGATACGAGCAGAATCCTCCCAATAGGGATCATCTCCTCTATTGGTAAAAATTGTAATTGCAGCAATCTTATCAACTTCATTTCCTACCTCTTCCATTAAAATGGATTGTGCTCTATTGATTGCTTCATCTAGTTCCTCCTGGCTTTCATAAATAATGCCACGGAAAATGTTTCTTACCCCATGATCTGTATCTATAATTCCAACCTCATCTTCTATACTATAGGCTTTTTGATATAGCCTGTAAATTGGAGTAAGTGGATTCCAATATTCAGAATGCTGATAATCTCTAAAGTTAAATAGCTTTACATTATAGCCCTCTTTACGTAATGTTTCTGCTGTAGTTTTATAAAGTTCTCCTTTAGGATCAGAGATAATCATTCTTTTCTTTGTTTTCTGCTTGGCAAAGGAAAGAATTGTAGGAATCACATACTCTGAGGTTTTACCTAAACGTGTTGCAGCAATGACTCCAACATGATTTTCTAATTCAGAATAAGTTTGAACGAGCTTTCCATCAATATAACGATTTGCCTTAAGAACACCTTTTATTTCTTGATTTGCTAAATCCTCATAGTAAACTGTGTTGGGAAATGTTAAAGGCATTTTCTCATAATGCATAAGCTTTGTATTTTCATAGCCTGTTAATATACGATTAGTTATTTTCATAGATTATTCCTCCAAACCCATATGTCGTTTTCTGAGTAGCTTTCTTTTTATCCTCTACAAATGGCTTAAGCATTTCCACAGTTAAATGAATTTTTTCATTCTTTACTCTGTATTCCTTTAAGACCTTATCTAACACTTTATCTATGCTTTCTAAGGATAATGCATCAAGTTCCTTTAATGCAGGCTCTTCTATTGTTGTAGAAGGTAGAAGATATGATTTACTCTTTTCTTCTAGCATAGCTTTTATAACATTTGTCTTTTCATTAGAATTGATATTTGCTACTTTAATGAATTCAACAAAGTTCTTTAGCTTGCTCGCATTCTCTTTATCACAAATACAGATAGGCAGAATCTGACTTAAATTCAAATTCACTGCGGGATGATTTAAATAAAACCTTTCTCTTTTATCACTCTTTAAAAAATTCATTATATTTTCTAAAATTGAATCCTCTATTTCTCCCTTTAAAATTAAAAGATAAATATTATTTTTTCCTTCTTCTGCATAGCGAATAAAAGTATGGTTCTTGGTAGGCTCAAAATCTGTTCCTCTTAAATCACTTACCTCAATTTTTTCAATATGGTTTTGATCTAACATCTTTATAATACTCTTTGTATAAATATCTAAAGCATATAAAGAATCACTATATACTCCTAAAGGCTTATAGGTTTTGATTGTTCTTAAATCACTATTCCTTAAACCTACAAGAAGATTGTGTTGTTCTTCTAATCTTATAATAGGCATAGTCATCAATACAGATTCATCAACACTTATATCATCCTCTTTAAACTTCAAAGGCAAATCACAGGCTTCTGAAATAATTTCTTTATTTTCTGAAAAAACAATCTTTTCTTTATCCTTTATACTTAATGTACTTCCAAAAATTAATCTAGCATATAAAGGCTCATAAACATCCTGTTTTAACTTACCACTAGCAAATGTTTTTTTTAGTAATAGGATTTCTTTATTATCCTTAGTTGTCTTTATATTATATTCCTTTTGAAGCTGGCAAGATAAAAATGCATATGGTGTTTCAAATATAGAAGCATTTAACTTCTCTAAGGTAGATTTTCTATGCCCCTCATCAAATTTCAAAAGAGATAATGCTGCAAATGTATCTCCCCACTGTGTGGCCTTTTCTAAATACTTAAGACCACTTTTCTTATTCTTTTCAACAAAGATACCAGCACATTCTAGTGTACCTAAAACACGCATAGCAATAATACTGCCTTGTTTTGCATAATTATGAATGTTTCTTTCAATCAAGGTTTTTGTCATCTCATTTGAAGCAAATAAAGCATACTGATTCGCAGTATTCATTGCTTTTCCTTTTAAGGAAATGAGTATCTCTTCTTTTTCTTCAAATAGCTTAGGCACTTCTATAAGCTCATTATATTGTTTTATTCTTCTATATCTCTTATAATCCTCTTCCGTTTTAATATCCTTTACTATTTCACTTTCTATAGTTTCATATAAATCCTCCATATCTTTTATGCAAAAGATTTCCTTTAAGCAATGAAATATATCTTTTGAACAAAAATATTTACCAAGGAGTGAACTATATAGAAAGTATTCAAATAGAAAGCTTTCTGTTAATATATCAAACATATTTACTTCTCCTTTGCTTTATTTTTACTTGGTATAACAGCATCAATTATGCCATATTCTAAGGCTTCCTGGGCGGTCATGATATTATCACGATCTGTGTCTCTTTGAATGGTTTTCATTGACCTTCCTGTATTATCTGATAAGATTTGATTTAATCTCTTTCTTATGCGTTCTATATGCTTAGCAGCAATGATAACATCACTTGCTTGTCCACTAGCTCCACCAAGTGGCTGATGAATCAAAATCTCACAGTTTTCTGTAGCTCTACGATATCCTCTAGATCCTGCAGAAAGTAAGAAGGCTCCCATACTTGATGCCATACCAATACCAACTGTAATAATTCTAGCCTTAATAAAATTCATCGTATCATAAATGGCAAGTCCTGCAGATACGCTTCCACCTGGTGAATTAATCTGCAAAATAATCTCTTCTGCCCCCTTATCATCTAGATACTGAAGCTCGGCAATAACAAGCTCTGCCATACGGTCATCAATTGGCCCAAAAATGTTAATTGTATTCCTGCTTAAGGAATACTGTGCTGAAAATTCTTCTTGTGATTTCATTTCTACTCCTCCTCATTTAATCTTTTTTCTAATAAATTATAATACTCATCAAATACCTTTAAAGCCGCAAGCTCATTCTTTTCTACTAATAGAATTGGTACCCCCTTACTTTCATCAACATAAAACACAATAGCTTCATCTTCAGCAACATTATGCATTTTATCTATTGGCTTTAATATACAATAGATTTTTTGATTGTAAGGTATTACTGCAATTTGTTCAAAACGATAAGTTTTTTCTTTCTCATCTTTTAGCACAATTGGATCTACGTTTTCTTCATCTAATATAATATCTAAAATATCCATCATTCCCCCTTTTCCTTTTGTTCAACATACTTTTACTTTCTAACAAACTTATCGAAGACTTCAAGTAATGGATTATGTAAATAAATTTCATCTAAATGGAAGAAGCTTCCTTTAAAAAAGGAATATAGAGCGCCACTATCATGCTGAACTGCTACTACAATTTGTAGCACAATTAAAGCAACTATAACAAATGCTACAACACTTAATAAAGCGCCTAACGATTTGTTGATTACTCTAAATACTACATGATCTGATTCAACTATATTTGCTATAATTGCGATGATTATCTTCCGAATTATCATGACTACAGCAAATAATAATACAGCTACAGTAACCATCTCAATTCGAATTAATAGTAAAAAATTGCAAAACCAATTGGAAGCATTTGTCAAACCATTTACAATGATGTTCATAAAATCTTTTACAAAACCAATATGAATCACCATTCCAAATAAGAAATAACAATTTACTATTGAGATTAAAATACCTATGATTCCTTTAGTTAGAATTTTTATTCCTTTTCCAAATCCTAATAAAACACCTACTAAGGCTACTCCTAAAACAACTAAAATTAAAATGTAATCTGCTAAAATCATATCTCTTCTTCTCCTTTACAGCCCCATTATACAATACTCACCTTTAAATTTTGTCTTTTTAAAAATGACAAAATAAAAAGTGAATGCGAAAAGATAATCTTCTTCATTCACTTAAATTTTTAAAAATATCAATAAGAATCATCAGCAAATAAAATATTTTATATGATAATCATCATACATAGTCCAATCAACCAATTTATCCTTTTTTAATCTTCCAATAACTATATAATCTGCAATACCTATACTTTCAGCAAAGCATTTGATGGCATCTATAGAAAAATCATTCTTTAAAATAAATAATTTATATTGGTCTAAGGGGATTAAATGATTTTCTGCAAATTGATTTGCTTCAATTTCATCATGATCAATTATGTTATTTTTTTCTAAACTTATCGTTAAATGTCTTTTATGATTTTGGAAAGCATAACCTAGTTCATGAAATATGCTAAACCATATTCTGTCTGCATTTTTTCCACAATCATTTACAACCACTAGAATTGCTTTTTCACTAGGTAGCCACCTAGTTACTCCAGATATATTAGAACCTTTCAAATATAGTAATGCAACAAATTTAATTCCAGCTAAAGAAAGGTATTGTCTTAATTTAGGTTCAAATATATCTGGTCTTTCTAAAGTCAAGCTTCTTAGCTTAGGTATGACATTTAATAACTCTAACTTATTATATTCTTCACAAACTATATTTTTGCTTAAATACATTGCGTATGAAATCCAAGCATTTCTTAAGATAATCTGTTTTTCAGTTGTATCCTTAATAACACTAGTTTTACAAAATGAAAATAAATCAGGGGTCTTTAAATTTTGTAATGATGTTACCATAAAGCAGCGTTTCAGTTCAGCAATAATCTGACTGTTACTCAACTTGTCAAATTCTATTTTACAAATTTGACTTAAAAAATCCTTATCAAATAATTTAACTATTTCCCACTCTTTTTCTTGATTTTCTTCCAACTCCTTCTCCTTTAAATAAGAATTGTATCGAGTTTGAAGATTCATCCAAAGCTCAACACTATTTCCAAAAAACATAGATAAGTTATTAGCAATTTCAAAAGTTATATTTGCTTCTCCATTGATTAATTGCGTAATTGTTTTAGGATGAATATTAGTACGCTTTCCAAATTCATATTGGGTCATTCCTAACGCTTCTATGGCATCTAATAAATAGATTCCCGGATGATTTACACTTCTTTTATTTCCAATAATGCTCACTCACCTCTTCTATTTCCAGTTAAAGGATGCAGTCTATATTGTAGAAGTTTAGAAACATCAAAAAGATTTGCTGCTTCTTCTAATAAAATCACTAAATCTATTAGTTTTTTACCTACAAGGGGTCCATATTTAATAATTGCTTTTCCTCGTTGGTACATAATTCCTCTACTCTATGAGCACTATAAACAACTTTCATGAAGTTCCCTCTTTTTTGATTTCATTTTACCAAAAAAGTAAATTGAAACCAAGAAGAGATGTAAATTTTTTAAACACGCTGCTTAAAATAAAGAGTGTGAAGAATTAGTAAATACAAAAATATTCTCTTGTTATTTTAGTAATGAAGTTGAATGCCGTTTTTTTAGCTTAAAGACTTTAGTTTTTCTCCCACATTTTGAGGCATGGTTGTTTGTATAATTTCTTTCTGAACTTATATATCATCTTTCTTATTTGGCATTGTCTAAATCCCTCCTATTTCAAACAAACCTCAAATACTTAAGTTCGTATGTAAAATGGTTAATACATTATTCTTTTATAATATATTTTATATCCTCTAAGTTAGTACAATACTCCTCTGCAGCCTCTTTAAAGAGCTTTAAGGTTGTACTTTTTTTACATAATACACTAGACATATGAGCTGTATAGCTTGTCCCTATCATCCAATTTTTAGGTTCAACTACATCCTTATACCATTTTAATGCTTCCTTATAATCTCCAATTCTTTCATATTCTATTCCAATAAAATACTTGGCTGTTTGATGTCCTTGGATGGCTGCTAGATGCATCCAAAATAAACCCATATTGTCCATATTGTCCTTATATCTTTCAACAGCTCTATCGTAACACATTTTTGTTCTACCAAAGCGAGCAGCCCAATTTAAACTATTTAAATTAAAGAATATCACTTTATCTTGAAGTTTTTTTGTTGCAGCTTGTTCTTTCGCTAGATCACAGGTTTTTTTGTTGGAGATATGATTAGAAAACTTCTCGCGGGCTACTATTTCATATTGATTATTTAATGTTTCTAGATCTTCATTAGATATATAGTTTGAAATATCATCTAATAATTTTACCTCCCATTTGTAAGCTAGCTTTATGGAATCAATATACCCAATTTGGATAGGCTTCTTTAATATTTCAAAAGCCTCTTTATATTTTTGATTTTTAAAAGCATTTTCAGCAAAAATTCGAGCTGCTTCATAAAAATCATCTTCTGGAGTAATTGGATTAAATTCATAACACACTTTCATAAAGCTTGGAAGCTTGATGAAATTTAATATTTTCTTTTTTCCTTCTATAGTATTGTATTCGGGATATAAAAATTGTTTAGTTCTTTCGTAAATATCAATCTTAGGCATTAGACTTTCTCCTTAATAAGGCTTTGTTAATATCTTCGTTTTCCTCTGCAAGCTTTTTAATCAAATAATAGTTTTCCTTATTTGCTTCTAAATCTGTTTTTCCAACAATCTTATTACACCAGTAAAATGCACCCTCATAATGCTCAATAGCTTCATAGGCTAGTGCTAAGCTGTATTTAGCATATATATTTCCTTTAATAGCAGCAAAATACATCCATACAAGTCCTTTGTTAAATCTCATAAGATCCTGGCACAAATCATCGGCAATTTGATATAACTGCATATCGTATCCATTACATCTCGCATAATAATTTAATAAAATTGTATAGACATATTCTTCTTTCTCATCCTCATCTAAAAAAGCTTTATGTTCAACTAAATCAGTCAAATAAAATGGAACATGAAATGTGCTTTCCCTATATGTCTTATATAAATAAAAATACATATCTTCGATTAAATCAAAATCAATTTCTTCTTTAACCTTTTCATATTCATCCTCATGATGGCGATAATATTCATCATAAATCTTATAAGCAAGATAAATTGCAGATGAATAACAGTTTTCAATCAAAGGTTTTAAAACTGTTAAGCATTCAAAATATTTATTTTCTTCAAATAATTCTTTTGCCTGAACATAAAGATTTATAGGAGTAAGGCCTTCTAATTTAGGTTTTCCTATTTCTTTTTCTAATTCCTTAAATTGATTGTCTAGAAATGAATTCAAAATAAAGATATATTTTGATCTTTCATTGAATTCCTTTGACATAAATTGTTGAATCATCTTCTTCATTAATTTTAAGTTCATAGTCACTCCTCCTCGATTTTATTTTACTATAAGAAGGATGAAATTTTGTCTTTTTGAAAATGACAAAAAGTTTAGTTTCTAAAAAAACAAAAAAATTACTTAAGGAGGCATTTAAACCTTGTTTGAATACAATTTTCGTCAAACCACAGCTTTTTTGTTAACCCATAAGTAATTTTTATTATATATGCACTTTTAAAAAGAATTCAAAAAAATTTCAAATTTTAATAATATGATATATTTGGCTGATTTTAAAAGAAAAGTTCTCTATTGAGAAACAATTCTAATAGTTTATGAAAATAGCTGAAATTGTCTTCTAATAGATTACCTAAACCAAGTAGCATAATAAAACGTTTCTTATCAGCCCTCTCTTATTTTAACTACACAAATAATTATTCAAGAGAGTTCTCTAACTTTTTCTTATTTTCTAAATACTCATCAGCAGTGTGTGGTGCTCGTTTTAGAGTTGATAAATCTGAGATATACACTCGATTGAAAAAAATTATATCTTTAATAAGTTCACGATGTTTAATTTCTTTATATCCTTCGCCATTCTTTACAGAAATAGTTTCTCCACTATCATTATAAATTGCAAGGACATGGTAAACAGGCATAATGTTATAAACATAAGTAACAACTCCAATTAAAACACTTACCGTTTGGTTTGTAGTCTTTTTTTTGATGACAACCACATTATCTTCTGATTTATCTAATTCTTTTAATTGATAGTTTAAATAGTTTGACCATTCACTTTCCTGTATTGAAAAACCTGGTTTTATATTTTCACTTTTTAGTCTTCCAAAAAGTAGTTTTTCAGTATATGTAATGTTTTCTGCAGTAGACCCACTTCTTCCATAGATAAAGCTTCTTAATTCAGAATAACTATCCCTTTGATATGGACCTTGGGTCATCAACATATACATATAATCGTCATCCTCATTGTAATTATTAAATAAATCCTCACCATCATTTGCCATAATATTGTCCATTTGGCACACTTTTTTTTCATATTCACGATCACTTGCGATATTATCATCTTGCTTGGAACGTTCAACACGATCGTTAGCTTGAAGATATGCTCCATAGCAAATTATGCTCTTGCTATTAAGATATGATTCTCCAGAATTTTGGTTTTCTAATTGAATCGTAGTAACGGTAGCATTGGGAAATACCACTTTTGCTTGCTCAACAATATTAGCAATATTTGACCCACCGCCAGATAACACTATGGTGTTTACAATTGGGAATAACTCTTTCAATTTGTGAAAAATTTTTTCTTTTAAAACATTCCAAACTAATTTTCCACGATTATCAATTAAACTATCCCTATACTCAACGGGCAATATGTTGGCTTCCATATGTCCTTGTTCTAGTTGACGCTTTAAAGTATCTAATTCAATGGGATTGTTCATATAAAGGTTGAATAGTGAAGGGGTGTTTTCATTGATATACATTAATAAGATCCTATCAATTTCATCTGTTCCTGTGTCAATAGATATAGCATTATTACGGTTTAACTTACCTTCTTTATCTAAATAACAATAATCACTAGTATATCCTCCAATGTCGATAAATAAAACTTCTTCATTCACGTATTTATTTTTAAAATTTAACGCATATGGTAGACATTTTGCCTCTTCAACACAAGCATATAAAATATCTTTAGAAGTTATCCAATTCGAATTAATAACAGCTTGCCGCATACAGTGCTGCAAAATGGATTGATATGTATTCGGAATCGTAGAAAATTCAGGAAAGGCAATATAAATCGCCTCTAACATTTCATAATTTATATTTTTTTCAGCAAGGAAAAGACTGTTATTTTCACAAAAAAACAATGTTTTTTTGAGTAATACTGTAAACAATGCTATAAAAATATCTTTTGTAAGATATGTTAAATTAGGTGAACTATTAAACAGACTATACAATATTTGTTCTGCGCTCTTCATTGTTGAATTTCGAATGAGTTCAATTAAGATTTTCTTTACACGACCAGCACCTTTGCCACTATAGCACGTGAATAAAGTGCCATCAATCAAGGTATTGTTTTCATTGATTTCATCGTTTTCAAATTCTTTTGCTTCGATAGTTGTTGGATACCCCTTATCTATAATTCTATTATCCAATAGAGGAATAAATTCCCCTCTATCATTACAAGTTCCAATATATGTAAATTTAGTTCCAAAATCTATTGTAATTTTCATAAGTTTACTCGTCAAGGCAAACTATAGCCTTAACTATAACCTCCTCTTTATATTTTTTTCCATTTTTAATTGTGTATCTAACTTTCCCTGTCCTTTTTTCAGAAACAGAATCTGGAGTATGTTCAATGTAGTCAAAGTTATCATAATGTTTAGGCTCAAAATCATCGCATAAACTTAATAGATATGATTCCATTTTGTTTAGAAAGGCATAAAAAACATATGAGTTTTTATCATTTCCAACCAGGGAACATGCATTCATTTCATATGCACAAATTCTATAACATTCGCATATATTATCTTCATCTATTAAATTATCTACTATTCTTAACATATGACTTTCCAGTTGAATATAATAACGATCATTATCGTAATCATCCAATGCCTTTATAATCTCATTTGCAATTTGCTTAATTTTGACTTTAATTTCTTCGACATTATTCTTAGATTGCTTTACTTCTTGAATAAAGTCATCTTTTGAATCGTCCTTTTTTGACTCATCATCAGAATAACTTTCGGGACATAGTTCAACAGGCTCTTTTTTATCTGATTCATTTTTTTTAGACTTTAATCTTCGTATTTTTCCTGACAAACTAATTATTTCTACAATTACCTCTATAACAATTGCAATGGCAATTATGGAAAGTAAAATTACATTTGCCAAATCATAATTATTTTCTATTGCTTCAAGCATTTTCTATTTCCTCATTTCCTATAATTTGATTCATATTGATACCATCATATATAACTATTCGTTTTTGACCATTTTGAATATAAATCTTTCCGAAATGACTAGACGGAACAAATTTGAGATTTACAAGGGGTACAATTTCATTTGATATAATAATAGTATATATTAACTCACTTTGCTCTAAAAAAAGCTTTTTATCATTTTCAATCATACTATTATAATTTTTTTGATCTATAAAAACATATTGTGGATGTGGTTTGCTTACATTTGGATTAACCTTATATTGACCACGTTCATCGAATATTGAATAATTTTTAAGTTTTCGTTGTGCTGTTGAAATATCAGTATCAGCGATATTAATAATGTTCCCACAAATGCTGCACGTTTCATTTTGCAAATCAGAATTATCAAATTTCCAATTGCATACTTTACAATATTTCTTCTTTTTTGCTGCAATTGCGTTTTGCAATTTCTTATTTTCACTATTCAAATAATTGTTTTCGCTTTGCAATTTCTTATTTTCACTATTCAAATAATTGTTTTCGCTTTGCAATTTCTTATTTTCACTTTGTATCTCAGATGTTTTTGAAATTTTCTCTTCTAATTTAATTTTTTGTTCATTTAAGGTTTTTTCAAATTCCAATAATGCGTTTTTTTCATAATTGTAAAATTGAATCTTATCTTTCAATTTTTCCTGTTTTTTCTTAGGAAATAATTGCAAAACCTCGAAAACAATTTTGACTCCACCACTTATTGCAACGGTTATAGCCTCCCAATTTCCTTCAGGTTCTATAATCCAGCAACCAGCAAAAATTAACAATAGTATTGTACTAGCTATATCAAGGATTTTCACCACCCAATATTTTATTCTGCTATGTTTTTCAATCTTTAAAGTTTCTGCATTATCCTCATCATTTGCTGTTTTTGTTTTATAAATAGTTCGAACTATTTCAAATGTTTTGTTCACCCATTTTTTTAACCTTTCATCCGAAACAAGAGATGTTTCAAATTTCGATTTAGATTGTTCGATTGAGTCGTAAATTTGTAAACATTGTATCAAACTAATTGGCACTTTTGTTTCTGATGAATTATAAATATCCATTCCAGCAATAGCTCCTACCATTTCACAAGCAAATTCAAATTCTGCTTTATAAATGCGCAGGTGATTATCAGTATCCGTATCGTAACCAAAAATTTGGTTTCCTATCTGTTTTAATTTTTCCTTTACCTCACTGTAAGAATCATATTTCATAACACTCCTCCTCGTATACTAAATTATTTAATTAGTTCACCAAATAGTTCTTCTTTCATACTCTCATAAAATTCAATTGACTTTTCGTTCTCAAAGCAATATTGTACTAACATATCATCTTGACTATTTTTGGCAAGAATATAACCGCTTGAGTTTAATAATCTTTCTAATTGATTTAAAGAAGCATCAGCACAAAATGCCAAACAAATGAGAGTATCTTTTTTGGCTGAAGATTCATTAGCATAGTTAGCAAGACGATAAATTGTTTGTCTAGCTTGTCTATGCTCTAATTTTTTTGTTACATTAGATATAGTTAGACTATTTTCTTTTAAAATCTTATTGATGACTTCAGCCATAGTAGGTTCATTATCATATTTACTTAAATATTTTTCTACCTTACCCATTTCCGCATCTATTTGGTCTAAAATATCTAGCGTTTTAGTAGATTTAACATAAGCCGTCTGGATAATTTCTATACCCTCTTGATTTAAAACTGCTTTTTTTTCATTAATCTTTTCTTCAAAGATTGAATAGATATAATCAAATAATTCATTTTTCATATTTTTAAACCTCCAATTATATTTATACTATATTCCAACTCAAAAACTGTCACATAGAATGAGACAAAATAGAATTTTTAATTCTGATATCATTAATTTGGGATATTGGTTTTATTTTGTCCACTTTTTAATTTGTTTCCCAATATGATCCATACTTGTCAACTAATAATAAAATATCATTCCAAGTTATCAATCCTTTGGACATTGATACTCTAAGATATTGCCCATTAAATGCTTTGAACACTGTTTCTGGAATAAGGTCCTTAAAATCATCATATGTAAATAAACCATAATTTTCAATGTCTTCAAGCATCTTTGTTTCATCTATTTTCATTTGTTTATCAACTTCAAATATATTGAAAAAGCCTGTGATACCACCTGGCAACGATAACATTCCATTTACATAATAGCAAAAATGGGAATATGTTATTGGACTCCATGTTGTTGTTATCTCATTAGTTATAATGACATTTTTCAATTGAACTTTTTCGTTATATACCTTGCCTTCTATATCAAAACTTTGCTTATTAAAATAATGACCAATATATTGACTGGCATTCTTATTCAAATAAACCCATTCATTTAAGTCATAATCCCAAAAACCATGTTCAGTAACTACTTTTGTTATCGTACCATCTGAAAAAATAAGATTCACAATTTCATACTCTGCTTCTGGATCACTATCTACAAACAATATGGGTGCCTTATCTATTCTTCCAGTATAAATATTCCACACCATTAATTCTTCATTACCTTTCAATTGTTCGACAGGAAGTTGTGTTCCATCCGCAAGAGTAACCAATGTTCCAGCAGTTACACATTCAGAATCACTTGATTTCCAATGAGCATAGAATGTTTGATTACCAGCAAGTGAAAGAACAGAATTATTTGTGATTTTTGTCTCATCATCCGTATACCATCCAACAAATTCATAACTGGTGACTATAGTGGTGAAGAATGTTTTTCTAGAAGTGGAACTTTTAGTTACTGTAGGCAAAATACCAAATGGTTTCCCAAAAATATAATCATTATTGGTAAAACTTGGAGAATTACCCCCGTTAGAATCAAAAGTTATCCTATATTGATTTGCAGACCATTTTGCATATAATGTACCTCCCGATGCTCTGTTCCAATTTTGGGTACTTTTCATTTCAGCATTATAATACATGTGTTCATCTGTTAAATCAGTCTTATTATCATAATAACCCTTAAAAGTATAGCCATATCTTGTAGGTGACACAATTTTAGCATTACTTGGCATTTCTTGTTCATATACTACATTTATTGATGTCGTTCCTCCACTTCCTCCATTCGAATCTAAGAGCACTGAATAAGAAACTCCCCATTTTCCGATCAAATGAACTTCACTTCCAACTATATCAAAAATGCGTGCACTTGTGAATCCTACTTCTTCATTGTAATTATAGTAAATATTATTGTTTTCTTCACAATAATATCCTAAGAAAACACCTGCATTCTTTGGAATATCCTTCTTAGGTAAAATATCATTTGATATTTCAGGCATATCATTTCCTCTAATAACATTATTCAAATATGCGACTTGATATCTTGTTCCTGTTTCTCCAATATAATCTAAATAAACCATACATGTTCCTCCAATCCATTCGTAATAGATTGTACTAAAATCCAGTGGAAATATAGTGGTATTTTTTGTTATTGAATCGCCTGAAAAATCACTATTATTATACCAATTTCCCTTAGAATAGCCATCCCTGTCAGAGATTTCTTCATTTGAGGGAAGTTGAGCTTGTGCTTGTCCATAAATAAATTCTAGTTGTTTTGCTAAATTTTCGTTTGGCTCGTATCCATTTCCGTAGTTTAAAAGTGTTCGCGAAACCCATTTTGCATATATTCTAACACAATATACTCCTTCAATAAGCTCACTATTACTTTTAACTATATTGATAAATTCTTCACTGCTTGTAGATATATCCTCAAGACATATTCCTTTGCCATATAACTCCGTATACCAATTAGCAAATTCCCAAGACCCTTGCTTACCCGGTCTTTTTAATCTAAGCATCTGCCCATATCGATATGTGTCATATTTATTCATATTACCATAAACATTTTGAATACTTCCCAAATCCGTATCATAAAAAATCGTAATTTCCCAATTAGCATCAAATAAATATGGTGTAATGAATGAGTAAGGTAAATTCAAAAAATCCTCTATCTCTATATCCCCCAAATCCTTTACAGACCATCCAGTATGTTTCCATCCTTTTTCTTCAAAGTTTGGAATGGTTGCATTTTCTACGATATTTTTGCATTCTTCTAAAGATTTTCCATAAATGAAGTCTCGTCTTTCATATACTTGATGTAAGGGATCATTAAAATAAATTGTCATCCTTGTCCTACTATGATAAGTTTGCTCTCCATATCCTTTATAAAGTTCACCTTGTTGAATTTGCTTACCAAAACCGTATTCTTCAGTAAACCATCCTTCAAAATATGTATCATCATTAGAAATTGTGTAATTTACCTTTGGAAGTATAGGCAACTCTCCATTATATATAACTGATAAATCACTTTGAGTTGATCCTAATGGCTTGGTAGGATCTGCATATTTTGCTAAATCCACAGTAAAATGTATAAAAGAGGACCAACGAGCAAATAAATTTATTTCTCCTTTTCCAGTATAACTCTTTAAAGAATCTATTTTTTCGTTTTCGGTATCATTTAATTGAAATACACCATTTGGAACATTATAATATCCATCAAACTTCCATACAATCTTTTCATCAGATAAAATATTTTCTTCTGATATTATATTTATATTTTGCCTGTATACTATAGGGACGGTGATTGTTTCATTTGTTGCTTCTCCATTGATATCTAAAAGTCTATGATAGGTTATACTTGATATTCTTTTTGCATATAATCTTAATTTCCCACTTTCATTGTCTTTTATTTTTTCTACATACTTACTATCGGAAGTCCACTGCTTACCAGCACCACCAATATCTGTATACCATCCATCGAATTTCCATCCATTCTCTTGTAAATATAATGGTTGTGGTAAAGAAATGTTTTGAGAAGATAAAGATTCATTATATATTATATAATACTGTTTTTTCTCATTTTCGACATTCTCAGTAGTTCCTTCGTAATTAAATTCAATAGGAAATTTAATCTTGGCATAAATCTTCATATTAGTTCCTAACGGATACATACTTCCATTATGAATAGATATCTCCATACCATCATTATCACTTGTAACCCATTCTATGAATATGCCATCATTTAAGTAATTGGGATTCATTAATCCTTGTATTTCCATATTATAAACAACTGAAATATTAGATGGAATTGCATCTTTTGTATTAAATAAGGGGTCGATTATGGGTTTTGCCTCCCATTTTGCCACTAATTCATTAGTCAAAAGGCAAAATTTATGTTCCTTTACGCCATTTTCTAGTTCATCAGAAGATATATCTGGAAACCATCCTACAAAATGCCACCCATCTTTATCAAGCGGTCTATTCCACAAATCAGTATTTATTGTTTCTCCATAAATAACTTTTGTTGATTGACTATCTGTGGTATTATTTAATTCATCTCTAAAAATAATACTGGTTTCTTCGAATTTTGCAGACAAAACTATATCTCCATGCCAATAATATTTATCCGTCAAAGGATTATATTCTTCGTTGCTT
The DNA here is from genome assembly GCA_023663825.1 of Anaeroplasma bactoclasticum. GTDB lineage: Bacteria > Bacillota_I > Bacilli_A > Acholeplasmatales > Anaeroplasmataceae > Pelethenecus > Pelethenecus bactoclasticus_A. The sequence continues at coordinate 17,956 of JAMPGQ010000003.1, read as the reverse complement.
CCATCAACTATCCATTTATACTGATGAACACCAAAACTAGGTGTAGGTATTTCATTTAAACAATATCCTTCATATATAACATAATCTTCACCAATCACAGATGAAATAACATCATTTTTATCAGGATAGACAAACGTTATTTTATGTGGTATAGCTTCAGTTATTCGAAGAGAAATAACTTGAGTTAGATGTATATCATTAATGTTGCAAGTAACAGTAATACTTACTGAATCATTATAATCAAAACCATCTAAAATAACATCATTTACTCTAAATTTTCCAGTTTCATTAATGAACTGAAGCATTTCACTATCACTCTCATAAAGAAAAGTTCCTTGCAACTGTTCATCTTCACCATCCGTGACTAGTAAAGCAAAAATTTCTCCTTCGCCTCCGACATAGATACTATCTCCAGTTGAGGAAGTTAAAACTAATGATATTTCATTTTGACTGGACTGCTTTTGAAAAAGTTTATAAGTAGCCAAAAAAACGCTAAATATAAATAGTACGGAGAGTAGCGAAATAACAATTACCTTGTTTCTAATAATTTTTTTAGTAATTTCCTTATTTTCAGCCATTTTATCACCTCATCTTATGTTTTTGTCCTATATTTAGCACGGGAAAATCCTCTGTTTTATCTAATTTCCAATAATTCTCCCAATCAGCATTTTTCCTTAATTCCAAAAAAAACGAATCCGTAATTTCTAAATAATCTTTTTTGTTATATCCAATTATACCTGTATCGCAAGCCTTTTCCCAATATGGAAAAGCAACACCTTGTTCTGTTCTACCGAACAAATAAATATCACTAACCTTTGAATTCTTCGACAACTCACAGAATAAATATCCCACAAATTGATTATTATAGCCATTCCTAAATACATCTAATCTAGTGCTTATATCCAATTCAAAATGAATGTCAGCCAAAATATTTTCAACTACTCCAAAATTAATTGTTACTAGTGCACCAAAACGGCACTTCCAATTTCCAATTGAATTATCTACAGCAGATAATTCTTTTAATTTCAAGCAAACATTTGAAATTTCACTAAAATTATAGTTGACTAAGGAAGCAGCATTAGAACAATTCTTTCCTATACATTGACGTTCAACTTCAACAAAACAATTGTTTATTGATCCATAATTATAATTTGATAATAATGCACAATCCTTTTTACCATCTACTGAACCTAGTATCACACTTTTTTCTAATTTTATATTAAGTCCAGAAATATTTGCATCATTCTCTATTTTATATAATATAGGGTGTTCTAAATAAGCAGGTTCGGTATTTTTGGATTTAATATTAATTTGATAGCCTCGTCCATCTAAGTTACCATAAAAAATAATATTCTCTTGAGGTAAACTTTCTATATTTATGTCAAATGCATTTGCAATATAATAATTTTGATTTTGCTTTGTGCTATTATTATTTAAAAGTGCACTTACAAAAGTTTTTTCATCTTTTATTATCCTACCATCATTATCAAAATTAGAATTTAATTTGACAAGAATACATATTAACATAATTATAAAAAGTATAAAAAGAATAGTTGCCGAATTACGAGCAATTAATAGTAACTTCTTTTCTGATTTTCTATTCATTAAAAATACCTCCTACTAAAATATTAATAAACCGCTCAACAATAACATTAGAAAAATTATACACACAGATAAAAAATAGTAAACTACAATTCTAAATGCAACACTTGTATGACGAATATATGACTCATGATTACATGCTATAATAAAGTAATATAAATGAATAACAAAGCAACCACAAATTAAAAATATAGAAAAAATAGAAGTGCAAATAATCTCATTTTTTATAAATATGGTTAATATACCATAATTTCTTAAATACGGTATAATCAAAACATTTAATACCCACAAAATCACTAATATTATCAAATACGAAATCAAGCTACTAATTACAAATCGCATTGGTTTTCCTCCGCTATTATTCTTATAACCAGTTTTACCATCTTTTCTTTCTTTGAAACATCGATCTATCCATCTTTTTCTTTTTTCTTCTCTAGGTCCTGTAATAGGTAATTCTGAATCAAAAATTATACTCCGTTGATTTTCCTCAGAAAGTATATCAAGTCTTTTTTCTTTCAATAAACTTTCATTCATTTTTGATACTAATTTCTTGTAATTTTCATTTTTCTTATTGAAATTTAACTTTGTTGCAGTAGCATCTAGTTGATTAATCTGATCCTCAAAAAACTTAAGATTAGTATTAGTAATTTCATTACTAATAGTATTAAAATAACCAGTTAAAAATTCACTGAATTTCAAGCAAAAAAAGGCGTTCAATCCCTTTGAAATAGTAATTTTCGAGGATAAAAGCTCATATACTTGAGAAAAATAATCCATTTTATCAAAATATAGTGTTTTAAATATATTCATTATCCAATTGTTCTCGTCATCTTTTTTTAAATTCGTACTTTTGTATGTTTCAAGAATACACATTTTAAGATCGAAAGGAGCATTCTGAATATATTCATTGATGAATTCGCTCTCTTTATAATTCCAACATTGACTAAAATATTTGCGTATCTCTAAATCATTCATACTTTGCCACCAAGAAATAAATTTATTACGCATATCGACAGAATACGAATCAAAATTACAATATAAAACAATTCCTACACTTTCTTCTAAAACTTTCAAGCTTGAATTTTTTTCTCTAACATAATAATCCATTAAAAAATCAAAATATTTATTTATTTGTTCGGTAGAATAATTTTCCCCTAATACACTTATCATATTTTGGACGTAATTGTCTTTGGAATACAAGTTTGAAGGTGTTCCATCTAAATAATTGCTAAAAAAAGTTATCCTTTCCGATTCATCGCATATTTTATAGAAATTGGAGCTAAAAAATATTTTATAAGCCATATCAACAGAGAGTTGATTTAATTGTTCATTTGATTTTGACATCAATAATTTTTGACAATTATCTATATCGAATTCTTCTAAAATGTTTTTTTTATACAACGAATTAATTAATTTGACTCCTGCCAACAAATTTAACTGTTCGATTACATTTTCACTATCTGTTAAGTTTTCATTAATAGAAACTGCATCCAAATAATCTAAATTCATATACTCTGCATATAAGTTTTTATAACTATAATTAATATCAATACCAATAGGAATTTTTTTAGAAAGCCCAGCACTTTTTTCTTTCTTTAAAACGAACCCTGCATCAGCCTCATTTATTATTTTTTCGAATTGATAAAGATTCCTACACTCTTTAGGTAGAGTGGCTAAAGCAGATTTAATAATATTAAAAAGAGATATTAAATCATAATTTGAGGAGAAGATTTCCAAAAATGAAGATTTATCACTTTCTTCTAAAAAATAATCTACTAGCATAGATATCGGTTTCTTATTACTTTGTATTGCATTTCTATCGTTAAAATCATCATACAAAAAGGACTTAATATTTTTTTGAATACTAACAACTACATTTTTCTCTAAACAATCTAATAAAAATGCAAAATATTTTTTAATATCCTCAGAATTATTAGCAGCATTAAAAACCTGATTAATACATTTTTCATCTAGCTTTGCGTCGAAATCTACATCATTGGTCAAAAAATTTTCAAAAAAATAATCCTTATTTTCTTTTGATATAGAGAAAAAATTTGATTTGAAGAAAATCTTGCTAGCAAGATTTAATCCTATCTTTTTTGAAACCTCAGTTTCTTTCACCTTATCAAGAATCCGCCTATAATCATCTAAGACTACATCCGTTAAATCTTCTGAGGATGAAAATCTTAAATTTACTATGTGGGATAAAAACATTGAATTTAATTCGTCAATAATTTCATCGGCATTAGACAGAGAATCAAAAACATCGTTTTCGAGCAGATTTGAACAAAAGTCTGAAGATATACACAAATATTCTGCATATAAATTATTAAATTTATAATTTTCATATATATCTTCATGATCTATATTAATTATCAAATTTTTTAAATCGTGGCACTCTATTTCTTTTATAGTTGTAGTGCAATATATATCCAATCCTCTAATACTACTTCCAGCATTAACATCAAAAGAATATTGATTTGCAAGGCTAACAGGCAAACTTCTTAATGCACACTTTAATATATTGTGTAAATCCTCTGCATTTAGTTGTTCTGAAACAAGTCCTATGCTTGATATGACTGGATCCTTTTTTTTAATTTCTAGAATTTTATCAATTATGACTGATAAAATTTTCTTTTTTGTTTTTGCTAAAGCTGTGTTTACAGTTTTATTTGGTCGAAACCATAATGTAAAATTTTGCAAATTGTAATTTACATCTTTTGTTGTCAATCCTTTTTTTATCCATTCAGGATAACTATCCATATAATCAATACAATATTCTTTTTTAAAAGGATTTGAATCATCACAATCAAAAAAAATGTATAATAAATAACCATCATAAGAATTTACACTTTTGGTAGATTTGTAAGCAAACTTATTAATCTTAGTTGCATTATCAAAATTATAAACCATTGCTCCATCAATTGAATTATTAAAACTAGAATTAATCGAAAATACTTTTTCAGCACTTGTTCGTGAAATAGAAACAAGGGAAGTATTTCCATTAGAATTATATGAATAAAATGATTGATCATCGCCTTCGTCTAAACAAGCCACTTGAATACATGTTCTCATTTTACTATCACCTTAAAATATTATAAAAATAATATTCCTTTCATTCATTTTATAAAATAATGCCTTTTTGATACATAATCCATAATAGAATATTTTCTATATTATATGGTGTAGTAAAAAAGATTGACTGTGTGGTATCTTTTTTACTATCAGAATCAATATCTATTTTTCTAATAACAGAATCTGTTCTTCCGATGGAAGAGGTTGCAAAAAAACAATGGTGCTTATATTTATCTATTTCATTTAATAATCCTGAAGTTTGATTAAAACTATTTAAATAGCTTTTTATTTCTTTAGAACACATTTCAATATACTTATGCCGCTCAGAATTCTTGAAAATTCTAGCATATGCAGTAGGTGCAGTCATTCTTGTATAACTATTTTCATCAAAGTCCTTAGCAAACTCATCAAATTTACATAAAACCACTGCCAAAATAGTTTTTTCATAGAACTCTTTCGTTTTTTCCTTATAAGCATCTATAGATCGTAAAATTTGGGTGACACCATCTACATTTAATTCATTTTGCTGTTCCTCATTTGGTTTTGGCGTGCCGTTTACAATTAAAATAATACTATCTGACTTAAATAACATCACATAATCATTATTTTTTTCAGAAAATGGAGTATCGTATGGTTTATCATTATTTTTAAGTTTTTTATACATCGTTCCACCAGGTGCATCAAAAAACGATAGATATGCTTCTTCATCACTATTTTGTATACCTTCAAGTCTCAATATAAATGGTATATGTGATCTTGCAAATGGTTCCGTTTCCCCCACATTACTAGTCGGCTTAATAAAATCACCATATTTTAAAGCAGTATAATCATGTTCCAAAATATATCTGCTCATATTTTCTTTGTAATTTGTTGGAACATTATCACAATAGAATGATGTTTTGGAAACATATGGTTGCAATGAATTGTTTATGATATTATCATGTACCATATTATTGGATACACCAAATAGACTAGAAATAAAGGTAGATTTTCCAGTTTTAGACTCTCCTACAAAGGAAATTACTACACCATTTCTAAAATTTTCTGGCAAAGCCATTTCTGAGTTTTTAGTAGGAGATGGTGGTAACTGATCTGTTTCACACTTATAAATATAGGTTTTGTTATCCTTTTGAACTTCAATATCTTTTATTTTAAATTGCCGTTGTGCAGAATCATTGTCCTCAAAATCAAATACATCATAAATATAATTATGCTTGCATTTAGGGTTTTCCTTTTGCTTAGACACTCCCATGCAAGAAGTTTTGATTTTTTTTGAAACAATATTGCCACAAAGAATGCATCTCTGGGGGCTTGACTTTAGTGGTTTTATCATATCAAGAGCTTGACTATCCATAGATTTTAAAATTATATACTTATTTTTTGTTGTTTTTTGCAGCCTCAATCTACACCCTTTTTTCAACCCAGATACTTTTAGATTGTTTTTAAGAATATATTCGTCATCTCTTAGCCCAGAATTGGTTAAGCACCCAATACCATTGTCAGTACTTTTTGGAAAAGCAATTTTTATTTTTAATGGAAGATTTGTCTTATCTAGCAATTTAATTCTTCTATTTTTAGTACGATATCTAATGATTTGTTTAGGAATAAAATTAATAGAGTAATAAAATTCAATTTTTTCTCCATCTCTTTTCATCAATAAAATTTTACCCTGCATTTTACCTTCATTATTCGTAAATACATCTGTACATAAATCATATGCACATGATTTAGAATCATCATAGACTTTCCTAGTCCAAGTTGGATAAGTTTCCCCATCAAATTCACTATCAAAACTTTTTGTGATTCCAATCTTTTCATAGTCGCTCAATAAGCTTGATTTGTTAAAAATTTCCTTATAATTCCAATCTTTTACTATAAGTTTGATATTCCAACTTATATTTCCTGTTTTCGTATATTCTTTTTCTGGGAAAATAAGAAAATGATTTTTAGCATTTTTTCCGTTCTTGTCTATAATCAAATATTCAAAAAAATAATCAGAAGGTATCATTTGATAGTTTTCATTTAAACTGGGTGATGTTTGATCTTTTAAAAAATCATCTGTATACGGCTGATCATTCATTTTTGTAATGTCAAAAGGTTTATATAAATCATCATATTTGTTATTTTTGAAATTTTGAAATGGAAGATTTTCTAAATTTTGCACAATTTTATTAAATATTGCTTGAATCTTTTCCTCCTCGCTAAAAGAACCTAATGGCTCATCAATTGAAATCCATCTATCCTCCTTACCGTTAAAATCAGGATAAGGAGTAAAATCCTTAGGTGATTCAAAAGTGAAAAATCGCATAAATCTTTGCTTTGGTACAAATTTTGAAAAATCAGATTTGGTGTTAATTATGCCCTTGAAAAACTTTTTTGATTCTTTTTTATTAAACAATAAACTAAATTTACTTACTTCATACTTAAAAAAGTTTGGTGTTTTGTAAGCATTTTTATCATCAAAAAGACAATTATATATATAATTTCCTTTTTCTTTATCTTTGCTTATAGAATCAAAAGCCAATCCAACAAAAACTGTTGAAAAACCAAGCCCCATCGCAATTTTAGTAGAAATATTCCAATTATGACTTTTGATACTCGGGTCCTCCCACCAAAAAACGCCAATATCTTTTTTTTCAAAATACTCTTTCAGTTGCAATGCCACTTTATACTCTATAGTATTTTCTTTATTATTATTTTTTTTCTTTGTAATAGCTGACAAAAACACAAAATACTTGTTTTGTGCTTTCGGAATTACATCCTTAATGGAGTTCAGGTAGTCTATATCTTTTTTATATTCAAAACTACTAGCTATACTATCTGCCATTATTAATGAGCCTTTTTCCTTGTGTTCCAAAAGATACGTTGCAAAAGCATGGTCTACAGCATCACTTACTATATCTTTTAATCCACTTTCTTCTTCCATTTTTATCTGAGTTAAATTTTGTTTAACCTTAGTAAAAATAAATTCTAACATCTGTGAATTGGAAGATCCTTTACTTAAATCATTAATCCAATTAGGATTTTTTGAATTTAAATCATCTGTGTAAATATTTAGTGAAATTTCTTTTCCCGAAGAAACAGATTTTGAGGTTTCAGAATTAGGATTTCCTTCACTGCCTTGTACAATGTTTATATAAATATAAACATCACTATTGAAAATTAAATTATTATTACTATTTTTTAATTTATTCACAAAAATTCCTCTTTCCTATTTCCTTTAAGATAAAGATAATCATCTAAATCAACAGAAATGTCTCCATTCACAATTACATTATTATTACTATTTTTTAATTTTGTTTTAAACTTTCTCTTATCTATATTCTTTGGATTTATATTAATTTCCGTATTACCTAAAGCCTCATCACACTTTTGTTCCATACTATTCTTTTTAGCATCATCAATTCTTTCTACAATAAAAAATACTATACCATTAATGAAATCTAGAATTCCACAAATTGCAGAAATTTCTCCATTTGTTTTTAAAACTTTAAACATTTCAAGAAATGAAAAAATAGCAACTGCCCCCGATAAAATGCAAAATAAAACGATGAATAATATAAAAAGCCAATGGCTCCTTTTATGCATTATTTTATCCCATTTATGCTTAAATACAGCAGTCCTTGCGGTATGAGCTAGTCCTTTTGTCACATCTGCAATTTCCTTTATATTTAATGGTATGTACTTATATATCAGCCAATTATTTAATTTTTTATATATATCAGATAATTTGCTTTTTATTTTCTCATAATCATTATTTCGTATAAATATTTCAAATAAATATTCTTTTTCAAATTCGTTTAAATCCTGTATTAAAATTTGTTGAGGCTTTACTATTGCCAAAAGATTCTCATATTTATATAAATATTCTTTTTTTAGTGTTGCATCCAAAGTACTGGTTTCAACCATTTTTAAAAAGTTTTCCTTAGTCATACTATTTTTCCTCCTTTAAATAATTTATAGCTTTATCAGTAAGACTTCTTCCTCTACCAGACACTGATATAAAACCAATTTTAATTAAATATCTTTCATATTCTGATAGATATTTCTTTGTTTCTAATCCTACTCTAGCTGACAACACATCAGCACTAATTACTCCACTATTTTCTTGTTGAATAACGTTGAGAATTTCAAGATCTTTTTTATCCAAACCTATTGCATCAATACCCTTTTCTTCAAAATAGGCTAGTGCTAAATCTAAATCTATATTCGTAGATATACGAACACCTTCATCATTGTATAAAGCATTATTAAGACCATCAACAATAGAATTTACATAACGGATTGCACCTCGACTACGAGGAATACAAGTTTCAATTGCTTCATCTGTTATTGTTAAACCTTTTGACATTACCTTATTTTTATAAATTTGTTTTAATTCATCTAAAGTATAATCTATTAGTTGAAATGTTAATCTAAGGCATCTATTCTTGATTGTAGGTAATACTTTATCATCATCTGTTGTAGCTGCTATAAATGTAAATTCTTCAATAGGGATACGTTTGCATTGACCATTTACATCTAAAGGAGAAACATAAACACGGTTATTTAAAAGTGTTAGCAAACTAGACTGAAGTTCATCTGTAAGCATATGTATCTCATCTAATGCTATAACAACAGGCTCATTATCTCTTGCAATTCTCATGAAGAAATTTTGTAAAGCTTTTAGTGATTGTTGGCTATTTCTAAATTGAGAACAATCAAGCAATTCAAATTTAACCCCTAATTCATCAGCAATTAATTTCATTAAAGTGGTTTTTCCTAATCCAGGATTTCCGAACAATAAAATGTTATCAAGGTGTTTTCTCCCCTCATTTTTAGCAATTGCAACTTCCTTTAATAAGTCTTTTACTATATGAGCTTGTCCAATAAATCCTTTTAAAGATTCTGGAGTATAAACTGGTTTTTCTTGAAGAGGTATTACAGGAGTTTGTGGGTATTCGACAGGAATTGGGTTTTCTATTTGCTTTTCTTCTGGTACTTCTTCAGAAACTGGAGGGACAATCCCTTCTATAGAAATACGTTCTGATGCGCCTACATCCTCAGAAACATCTACCTTTCCCTTTCCTTTTATTATGTCCTCAAAAGATGGCAAATTTTGATCATCTACAAGCCCGAATAATTTTTGAATTCTTCGATCACCTATTCCAAACTTACGAATTATGTATGCATATTTTTCGAAAGTTTCTTTCCAATAGCAAAGCTTAGCTTTAATCAGAATGGTATCCCCATTATTTTTTTTATATTGCTCCGAAAAAAGATCACATAAATCAAGTAAGCCTGCTAAAGTTTCTTCCTGATTATTCTTTCTTGCAGCTAGCAAAGCTATTCTATACTTTTCTCTAAATAAATCTCTAAATTCCATCTTTTGTATCCTTTCTAAAATTCAATGTTATTATTTCTTATCCATTTATCTAAAATTTGATTTATAATTTCAGCAGAGGTAGCATTTGCATACCCTTCTGCTTGAACACCATTAACTGCAACCATTTTTGATTTATTTATGCCTATACATTCTCCTTGACGATTTAGAACAGGACCTCCTGAATCTCCTGGGTTTGAAGGTGCTGTATAGACCAAGTCTCCTTTATCATTTTTTGTAAATCTTACAACACCAGTAAATGGAGCAAGCCCCATTCCAAAGGCATTGCCAATCACTAAACAATCTGCCCCTTGCAATAACTTGTTGTAGTCTGAAATCATCTTAATTACAGACATATTTTCTATCTCTTTAAAATTAAACTTACATAAAGCGATATCCGTTTTTTTATCAGAAAATAAAACCTCAACTGGATAATTTTTCTTACTATCAGTAAAAGACATTTTTATTTTTTTATAATAATTATTGCTTTCTTTATCATACACCACATGATCATTGGTTAATAAATATCCCTTATTCGAGATAATGAATCCAGTGCCAGTTGCATTATTATTAGAGGTCTGAATTGTAAGTTGGACAACAGCTGACTTGTATTTTTCAAACAATTCAGCACACCACCCTTGAGTTTTTGAGGTCTCTTCTATCAATCCCATAAAGTCGATAGAATCATCTGATTTATTTTCCTGTTGTTTCGGAATGGAATTTAGCTTCGAATTACTAGATGAGCTTAATGCTTGGCTGGATAAACCAAAGCATTCTAATACATAATCAGTAATTCCTTTATCATATAAATCTTTGGAAACTAATATCCATCTATCCAAAAATGCTGCTGTCTTGGCTTTAAGCAAAATAGACGTAGCAGAGTTGTACGTCTGGACAGCAGCATTTAGTATTTGCAAAACGTAAGATCGTGCTGCTATAGGATTTTTTTGCTTGATTAATTCTTTCGCATTAGTATAATACGTTGCAATAATATTACTTTTAGTCATTTTTACTTTTTAACACCTTTACTAATTCTTCATAAGAAATACCTTTATCATACGCCTCAAAGTGTAATAACATCTCAGGTGTAACTACATTAATATAATTTTTAATTACATTTTCACAATCTTTCAATGTGATTACTTCGCCTAAAGCACATTTGATTTCAGGATTTAAAATATTCTTAACCTCTCTTCTTAAAGGTTCGTTCGCAATTTGCTTCATTATAGCCTTAATATCAGCCCCCGAATATCCTTCAAGCATTTTTGCAAGGCCTTTAATAGTGACTTCTGTGCTATGAGGAAGTTTAGAAAGGTCTAATTCAATAAACTTTTCCCTCGCCTTTTCATCAGGCAAGGGTACGTAAATTTGTGTTTCGAATCTACCACCACGTTTTAAAGCTGAATCTAATTTCCATGGTAGATTTGTTGCAGCAACAATAATTCTAAGTTGCCCATCTTTTTTGGTTTTTAAAAAACCATCCATACAAGTTAGCATTGTAGTTAAAATAGATTTAGTATGACGAGAGTCATCAGAATTTCTATCACTGCAAATACTATCTATTTCATCTAGGAAAATAATACAACGATCTAGCTCACCAGCTTGCTCAAAAACATCTCTGATGTTCTTTTCGGCAACCCCTACTATGCTAGCTAAAACTTCACTTGTTTGAACAACTGCAATTTTGCAGTTTAATGCACCAGCTAAACACTTTACTATATGTGTCTTACCTGTTCCAGGAGGACCATAGAGTAAGATTTGGCTACCCATTTGATCCCCTCGGAACTTTTTGTAAATCTCTTTAAATTCTGGTCGTAGTGGTGCAACCACATCAACCATAAAAGCATCTTTGACCTCTTGTACACCAATTATATTGGTGAAATTTAAAGGTGGAACTTCACTTGAAAACCACTCTTTTTTTACATAATATGGATCATTTTCACCCTCTACATCACTAGGTGATTGTAAAGAATGACGTGGTTTTCTTGCCATATTTGCAATATGAGTACAAGCTGTCATAGCTTGCCTTTTATATGTATCCTTTATTGTTGTACTGACATTGGCTTTTGCACATTCATCTAATGCAATATGAAGCATGTCAATACCGATTGCACAGACTTGTTCTGAATCATCATTCTTAAGTGCATTATTAAAAGCACTTACTTTACCATTAAAAATACTAATCATGCTTGCCTCTGCCATATACTTCACCTTACTTCTTCTTGTTTTCTTCTTCTACAATACCAGCATAATCTATATCACCTGTAGCAGTATCTACAGTTTCAACAGGCTTAGAAACCATTTCTGGTGTAACTTTAGCTTTAATTCTTTCCATCATAGCAGCATATTCAGCCTTAAATTGATCGGAGGTTTCATCTTCACTTACACCATCTAGACGACTTGTTAAAGTGCTTGTTTCAGATTTTGGAGCAAGAACTCCATCAAGAATACCATTCAATTTCGCTATTTCATCAGCAGGCTTTTGCATATCTTTAAAAATTCTCTTTATGCTATCACCCAGCTTTTTAAAGTTAGGTGATTCTGCTAATAAACCCTTGCATCCAGCAATTGCATCTGGAAGGGAACCTAAATTAGAAGCAACCTGTGATGTATAAGCACCCAATTCGATATTTGCTTTTAATGTTGATAATTGCTCTGCTAAAGAATAAACCCCAATTTTTTGTTTGATTAACTGTTTAGCTCTAGCATCATCTCCACGCATAGCCGCTTGATCAATATGATAATCGTATTTAGCCCCAAACTTATGTAAATCTCTATAGGACTTATCCAATTTGTCAAGTGTACCAATAATTTTTTCTTCATTACTTAATTTTGCCATTCTTTTATCCTCTCTTTTATACTAGATTTGTTTTTTTCTTGTCTGGAATTATCAACTCTACAGCTTTAATTATTTCCTCTATCTCTTCTGTAGATGGAATACCTTTTACTCTACGAACATTTGCCTCGTGGTCTTCTAGCTCAGCAAGAGCAGAATCAAGCATTTGATTTTGTAAAGTTGCATTTAATGAATCATTAGAAAGAGCTTTTAACAAATCAACTGCTATTGCTTTTAACTCTGGTAAATACTTTGTACTGCCAGCTGCTTTCATAAGAGCATGCTCTGGAATGGCTTTCCAAACTGAACTGTAATTTCCCGAAGTTATCTCCGCCCATGCAACTTCAATTGCCGCTTTGAAAATATTTATTATAGCGGTGAATTTTTCTAAATTAAGATTTTTTGCTTTTTTACCTGCTACAGTGTCAACAATCTTTTGTTTCTCGTTTTTCAATCTGTATTCATAAAGACGAACTACATCTTCTAACAGATAAAATTCCACTAGTGCTTCTCTATCGAAGATAGTAATAGGTTCTGGGGACTCATTGCAATAAGCTTTTGCTCTCTTCACACGGAACCTATGTGATGTAATGTATTGTTGTTGTTTCATAAACATTGAAATATAGTAAATCAAAAATTGTCTAAATGATTGTACTTTTCCTCCTTATAAATTTTTGTTCGACATTAGACTTATCGATTTCCCCTAACACTGATGATTACAATCAGTGTTAAAATTAGAAGTGTAAAGGGTAGATCTAACTTTGTTTGCTCTTTTTTGACAATATTTTTTGTATTTTATTGCTAAAAATGGTAAATTATGGTATAATTTTATCAAGTACCTAACACTGATTGTAATCATTTGTGTCATTTTGAAAAAGACAAAACCATTTATTTTATAATAATTTTCCGATGATGTTCATCATCTTTTTTTTATGTTCAAACATAGAGTGAACATATCGGTTTAATGTAATCACAGGAGATTTATGTCCTAATATTTCAGATAATGTTTTAACATCCATCCCACATTCTAATGCTCTTGTAGCAAATGTGTGCCTTAAGGAATGAAAGGTGTGATTTTCTATATTTAATTTTTGTAATAATGCCTTAAAATTTCTTTGATATGTTCTTATCGATATTTCCTTATTTCCTTTGGAAATAATATAGTTTGAACGACAAATTTTTTTATAGTTTTTTAATATAGGGATTAGCTTTTTAGGAAGTGGAATCGTTCTTATGGATGATTTTGTTTTAGGTGTATCTATAATTCTACCAAATTGACAATTATCAATTTTTCCATCATGACAAGACTTACTAATATTCATAATTTCTAAGGAAAAATCTAAATCACTCCATTCTAAAGCTAACAGCTCTCCTATCCTTAATCCTGTGTATAGACTAATAATCACACCAATCATATATGGTTTACTGCCTTCTAAGACTTCCTTTTCTATCTTTTTTTGCTCTAAAATAGTAAAACAATCTACCTTTTTTTCTATAACCTTAGGTCGTTTTATTTTCGTCATTCCATTTAAGATTAACCCAAAATCATAAGCCAAATGAATCGAGCTTTGGACCACATTAATAATAGAATTTACAGTGTTAGGGGCTAGCCCTAATCCTGTTCTTTTATTTCCTTGTGTTAATAATTCAGACACATATTTTTGAATCAATATAGGTGTTAATTCATCTAAATCATAATCACCTAACTTAGGGCTAATATGCTTACTTATGATTTGTTCATATCTTTCTACTGTTCTAATTTTAGAAGATACTTTTACATAATTTTCAAGCCACTCGTTTAACCAAATTTTATATTTCATTTTTTTAGTTTCCTTTCTTTTTTGTATCTAACATACATCTTTTTTTATAATTCACATACACTCTTTTTTGTAGTATGGTTTCCCCCTTACATACACTTGAATTTAGAGAACCAATTTTTTCAAAAAACTCTAAGCTTCCTATCATTAAATTCAGAATTTTCTGAACGTCCTACTCTATCTATCACACTATGCCTGACAAAACAGTTTGATAGTAAATGCCCCTAACTAGGTTTTTACTAGCAAAATTTTTTCCATATTTAATACATCACAAAAAAACAAGCACCATTTTGATGCTTGTTTTGGTTCATTATAGGATTTTTTTATTTAAACGACATCTTTGTCAAATCCATTTTCGAAAAACAAAATCGTAAAATATCAAGACGTTTTTCTTCTTCCTTGATTTCATAGATTAAGCAATAGTTATCTATCGGCACATGACGAATATTTTCATCAGAAATTAAAAAGCACTTACAATCAGCAGACGAAAATGGAAACATACAAACCATTTCAATTGTTTCTTCGATTTTTAAATATAAATTGCTTGCCGCCTTTTCATTACAAAGATGAATTGCTATGTAACTCAATGTTAAGTCAATATCAGACTCAGCAAGTGGTGTTATTTTAAAAGTAAATTTATTTGGCATACTTTGCTCTCAACTTCAGCATCGTTTCAGGACCATCTAATAATTCTCCACTATCCGCTTGGACCTTCCCAGCCATTATTTTTACATACATATCCACAAGAGCTAACTGCTGCTCGTAAGCAGACACACTCATGATTACCATATCTCCATACCCATTTTTTGTTATGAAAATTGGTTCGTTTACGGCATTGCACATCTCAGATATTTTTGTTGTATCTCTTAAATCTCTAATCGGTATTATCTGTGGCATATAGACCCTCCTACTTATATCTTGTAATATAATTATAGCACAATTATGCCATCACTTCAATGTTATTTGAATAACAATTATATTCTCTTAAGCACAAAAAACCATACAATGCATTCATCAATCATTTCACTAGTAATAATTGAAATACTAAATGTCTAATTTCACTTTTGAATTTTATATCCTAGCTTTAATAAGAGTTTAAGAGTTTCTAGTGAAGTTCTACGATCATAGTCTTTATCACTTTCAGATAGTTCACTATATGGAACTAATAGAGGATGTGTTTTATTCTCACGATCTAGCTTTTCTCCATAGCTCCATCCTTTACTCTTTGCTAAATTTACTTATATTATATCATATCAAATTCATAACGCAAATGAAAAATGCAAAAAAATACTATGAAATTGCATAGAAAACGCAACGAAAACGCAGTAAAAATGCAAAACTACGAATCATTTTAATAAATTGCGGCCCGGATTTGCCTAAAAAAAGAAACCCGAGTTTTACAGTTGTTATGCTACAAAAATCTACTATAGGAAATTGAAATAAGGGAACGACCTTGATTAAGTTTTAAAAACGATAGAATTCAAATATTTATCGAATTCTAGTTTTGTATATTTAGCATAAAGAACTGCAGTATTCATTGCCTTCATAATTAAAATCAAATTATTTATAGTTTGGTTATCAAATGTCAACCTATTATTTTTGTCAAATGATAACACCTCATCATTTTTTAAGACTCTAACCTTATTTAATGAGTCAATAATACACATACTACTATTAAGAGCTTTAATGATTCTTTCAGCAGAAAGAGAATAATTCATTTTTAGTTGAAGCAATCTAATGAGTAATAAAGAAATAAAACAAATTAAGAAATGACCCTCAATATGTTTTTGAGTTCTAACAAAAATAGGTCTAGCTTCGAATTCTAGATTTTGTAATTCTAAAGGATTCTTCAATTCTCCATAACCCACTATAGGTTTGTAATATTTTTGAATCAATATAGTGCTAATGCATATAAATCATAATCACCTAACTTAGCGCTAATATGCTCACTTATGATTTGTTCATATCTTTCTATTGTTCTAATTTAAGATACTTTTACATAATTTTCAAGCCACTCGTTTAACCAAATTTTATATTTCATTTTTTCAGTTTCCTTTCTCTTTGTATCATTTTAATCTTATAATTTTTACCCTCTTTGCTCAAGAAAAAGAAAAAAGAAAAGGGAGTGGAAAATTGATTGTTCCACATCCCTTAGTATTTAAAAACCTGTAAAATCTTTTCTTATAGTATGTTTTTCTTTCAAATTTTAGAGGATTCTTTATTTTATTTATTATTGAATTTTTAAATTTTTTATTATTCATTTATTTCCTCATAATAATAGGAATAATCAATCCCCTTCATAAAAAACTCGTGACTTTCTATATCTTCGGTAAGAGCTTTTTTTAGTAAGTCTTTTATTTCTTTATCATTCAATGGACTTTCTTCCATTGCGTTAAGATATTCCTTCTTATCAATTTTAGACCAATCTATGCTTTTATGTAGTTGGTTTTTTAATATTAAATCTAACCAAATTCTAGTAGCTCTACCATTACCCTCCATAAAAGGGTGGGCTATATTCATTTCTATATATTTATCTACAATTGAATCAAAATCTGTTTGTGGCATTTCATCTATTGTTTTTAGTATTTCAGATAGGCACATAGAATTTGCAAACGTAAAACCGCCTTTTGAAATATTTTGACTTCTAATCTTTCCTGCAAAATCATAAAGACCCGAAAATAAATAGGAATGAATTTGTTGCAATCCTCTTGTTGTCCCTACTTCTATCGTATCCAAAAGTCCATTATCAAACAACTCATATGCTCTAGCTCTACTTTGTTCATCAAGTGGACTAGCCAAGCCTTTAATCCATTTACTAAAATCAATCTTAAGATTAGATGAAATAAATACCAATACCATAGTTATTCCTTCCTCATCAAGTACATCTGACATATACTGTTTTCCGTCTATAGCAGTTAATTTCAGTTGTCCACAAACTGAGGACAACTCAATATGTCTTGATTTAAATGTATTCCAATACTTTCGTGGATTCTTAGTTTCTGTAAGTGCAATAATTACATCTGTAGCTGAATACCACCACTTTTTATTTTCGTCATCCCATCTAGATCTTATAGGAGTATCATTAAAATATCTTATTGAAGTTTTTGTATGCATTATATTCCACTCCTTAATATTAATTATATCATATAAAAATTCAGTTGTCCACAAATTGAGGACAACTGATTATAAAGTAAGCGTATTAAATTTCGTGAGTTAATTGAAAAAGTAAATTCCGCTGTTAATAGTTGAACATAAATACTTGCA
>JAMPGQ010000039.1 GCA_023663825.1 Anaeroplasma bactoclasticum | reverse complement strand
GTGGTTATATAGACCTTTTTTCTATTCAACTTACAATTTCCTAATAAATAAAAAAGGCTAAATCTAAGTTATTTAGCCCAAATTTTTATTGGAATAGCTTTTTAAATCTTTCCCATGGAGATTTTTTCTCCTTTTTTTCCACATTCCCAAGCTTTTCTAATAATTCTCTTTCTTCTGATGTCAAATTAGTTGGAGTTTCAATATGGACAATAACGAATTGATCTCCACGAGAAGATGAGGAAGATTTTGGATTTTTGGTACCTTTCCCTCTTAAACGGAAGCGTGTCTCTGTTTGGGTTCCTGCAGGAATTTTAAGCATCACAGGAGCATCAATTGTTGGTACCTCAATTGAATCACCTAAAGCAGCTTGTGTAAAGCTAATAGGTACATTTAATATTATATCTGAACCTTCCCGGATAAAGTTTTTATGTGGAGTAACTGTAAAGGTAATATATAAATCACCTGGAGCTCCTCCATTTATTCCTGCTTCTCCACAACCAGCCATTCTAAGCGTCATTCCCGTATCTATGCCTGCTGGAATATTGACTTCAACATCCTTAGTTTTACGAATTCTACCTTTACCACCACAAACATCACATTTCTTTGTTATGATTTTTCCTGTACCACCACAATCTGGACAACTAGTTTGAACAGTAGACTGACCAAATATAGTTTGTTGACGA
Source organism: Anaeroplasma bactoclasticum (assembly GCA_023663825.1). Lineage (GTDB taxonomy): Bacteria > Bacillota_I > Bacilli_A > Acholeplasmatales > Anaeroplasmataceae > Pelethenecus > Pelethenecus bactoclasticus_A. The sequence goes on along the minus strand of JAMPGQ010000039.1, from coordinate 20,457 downwards.
ACAAATACCCTACCCTGTCCTTTACATTTTGGACAGGTTTTAATATCACCTTTAGAATAAGCACCAGTACCACCACATGAGGTACACTCATCATCTATAGTTAAACGAATCTTCTTTTTACACCCATAAACAGCATCTTCAAAGCTGATAGTCATTGTCTTTTCCACATCAGCACCTTGATGTGGTCCATGCTGCTGATTTCTAGATCCACCCCCAAAGAAGGAGGAGAATATATCCTCAAAGCCACCAAAGCCAGAAAAACCACCACCATTAAAGCCACTAAAGCCACTGCCAGCACCTCCCATAGGATCATCAAATCCAAACTGGTCATAACGTGCTTTCTTCTGTTCATCTGATAGAGTATCATATGCTTCATTTATTTCTTTGAATTTTTCTTCGGCACCAGGTTCTTTATTGATATCAGGATGATATTTTTTAGCAAGTTGGCGGTATGCTCTTTTAATTTCATCCTGACTTGCTCCCTTAGATAAGCCTAGCACCTCATAATAATCTCTTTTTGCCACTTAAGCCACCTCATAAGCATCAGGGACCCATAAGGATCCCTTCAAATTGTTTATATTATTGTACGTCAGAAAAATCTGCGTCTACTGTGTTGTCCTTTTTTGAAGAACCCTCTGACTCTTGTTCTGGAGCTGCTTGGCCTTGAGTTTGTTGATATGCCTTAACAGCAATATCCTGAGCAACCTTTTCTAAGGCTTCCTTCTTTTCTTTAATATCAGCAATATCATTCTTATCTAAAGCCTTTTGTAAATCCTCACAAAGATGTTCTGCATTTTCCTTTTCAGTAGGATCAACATTTTGTAGTTCACCTAGAGCCTTCTTTGTTTGGAAAATTAATTGGTTAGCTTCATTGATTAAATCAGCCTCTTCCTTACGTTTCTTATCTGCATCTGCATTTTCTTCAGCTTCCTTAACCATTCTTTCAATTTCAGCATCAGACAATCCTGAACCACCTTGAATGGTAATCTTTTGTTCCTTACCAGTGCCTAGGTTCTTTGCAGAAACATTAACGATACCATTTGCATCAATATCAAACTTAACTTCAATCTGTGGAACACCACGAGGTGCAGCAGGAATATCTCCTAATTGGAAACGGCCTAAGGTCTTATTATCTGCAGCCATTGGTCTTTCACCTTGTAATACATGGATATCAACAGCTGGTTGGTTATCTGCAGCAGTTGAGAATACCTGGCTCTTTGAACAAGGAATAGTTGTATTTCTTTCAATTAGCTTTGTGAATACTCCACCTAAAGTTTCAATACCTAAAGATAGTGGTGTAACATCTAGCAATAATACATCCTTAACATCACCTGTTAAAACACCACCTTGGATTGCAGCACCCATAGCTACGACCTCATCTGGGTTAACGCTCTTGTTTGGTTCTTTTCCTAATTCCTTCTTAACTAGCTCTTGAACAGCTGGAATACGAGTAGATCCACCTACTAGTAATACTTGGTCTAAATCCTTAGAAGTTAGTTTAGCATCCTTTAATGCTCTACGAACTGGTCCTAAGCAACGTTCAACTAAATGAGCAGTTAATTCATTAAACTTAGTTCTAGAAAGTGTTCTATTTAAATGTAGAGGACCTGCAGCACCCATGGAAATAAATGGTAAGCTGATTTCTACAGATGTAACACCTGATAAATCCTTCTTAGCCTTTTCAGCAGAATCCTTTAAACGTTGTAAAGCCATCTTATCTTGATTTAAATCAACACCGCTTTCAGCTTTAAATTCAGCTACTAGCCAATCCATAACAGCCTTATCGAAGTCATCTCCACCTAAAACATTATCTCCAGCAGTAGATAAAACCTCAAATGTACCATCTGCTAAAGAAAGGATAGAAACATCGAATGTACCACCACCAAGGTCAAATACTAATACAGTTTGTTCCTTATCAGTCTTATCAATACCATAAGCTAGTGCTGCCGCAGTTGGCTCGTTAATAATACGTAAAACCTCTAAGCCTGCAATCTTACCTGCATCCTTAGTTGCTTGACGCTGTGCATCATTAAAATATGCTGGAACTGTAATAACAGCCTTATCAACAGTTTCACCTAGATAGCTTTCAGCTGTCTTCTTTAAATTCTGTAATATCATTGCAGAAATTTCTTGTGGAGTATATTTCTTTCCATTAATATCTACACGATAGTTTGCATCACCCATATGACGCTTAATTGAACTTACAGTGTTAGGGTTTGTGATAGCCTGACGCTTTGCAACATCACCAACCTGGATTTCTTCACCCTTGAAGGCAACTACAGATGGGGTAGTTCTTACACCCTCAGCATTTGTAATAACCTTAGCTTCTCCAGCCTCCATAACACTTACACATGAATTTGTTGTACCTAAATCAATACCAATAACCTTATTTGACATAATTACTCTTCCTCCTTGTTTTCTTTTTGTTCTTTTTTATTTACTACAACCATTGCTGGTCTTAAAATACGATCCTTATACATATATCCTGATTGCATTACCTTTAAGACAATGTTATCTGGGGCATCTTCTACATTTTCTGTAGACACAGCTTGCATTAGGTTAGGATCAAACTCCTTCTGCAAAGCATCAATTTCTGTTAAGCCTTCTGCCTTTAATATATCCATCAATTGATTTGTAATCATTTGAAAACCAATCAAATAATTTGCAATCTCTTTGGATGGAGCAGGGGATGCAACAATCTTACAAAGCATATCAATTGGAGTAATCAATTCCCCAATGACATGCTGAGATGCATATTTCCGGTCCTTAATAGCTTCTTCCTTTAATCTTCGCTTGGTGTTTTCCATTTCTGCAAAGACCTTTAAGTATTCATTATGCTGTTCTTTAAGCTCTGCTTCTAGTTTAGCAACCTGTTCCTTATACTTATCTTTTTTTTCTTTTTTTGTTTTCACTTCTTCTTTAGATTCTTCAGTTTCAATAGGTTTTTCTTCCTCTTGAATTTTGTCATCTTCTACTTTTACTTCTTCTTTCATTTCTTCAGCCAATTTCATTACCTACCTATTATATAATTTTGGCATACTTTTAGCGACATATTCTAAAAGTGGAACAACTCCTCGATAATTCATACGTGTAGGCCCAACTAAAATGATTGTACCATATTCATTATCATCGATATAATAAGGAACAGTTACAATCGAGCAGTCCTCAAGTCCTTTCGTATTCTCCTTGCCAATTTGAATTTTTAAATTACCAGCACCTGACTGTGCAAAATCAGTAATTATCTCATCATCAATCGCCTTTAAAATCTTTTGCATAATTTGATAATCCTGAAATTCTGGTTGATTGAATAATCGCGATAATCCCGAATCATAGGTTTCTGTATTTAAGAATCTAGAGAAGCCCTTGATCATAAAGTTTAAGATATCATCTCTAAAATCAACCATCTGTCTAATTCTAGGCTTTGATGCTTCTTTAGATAAGACCTCTCGAATTTCATATACAGAATGATCATACATCGCATTATCAAACATTTGAATAATCTTTAACAGATCATCTTGGTTATATCCTTCAGGAATTGTAATTCTTTGGGATTGAACCTGACCTATATTTGTTACGATGAGCATAACAGCCTCTCGATTCGAAAGTGGAACAATTTCCATTTTCATAACCTTAGCAAAATCAGCACTTGAACCTAAGATAATGGAATAATACCCTGTAAGCTCACTTAAGAAATCAGCAATCTTTTTTAAAGCATCTTCTTTTGCTAGATGTTTATTATCAAAAATTTCATCTAAATATTTAAAATATTCTAAGACGTTTTCATCTCTAATAATTAGATGATCTACATAATATCTGTATCCTACCTCTGAAGGTATTCTACCAGATGAGGTGTGTGTCTTTTCTAGATATCCCTTTTCCTCTAAATCCTGCATATCATAACGGATAGTTGCCGATGAAAAATCTAGATAAGGCTTTTCTGTTAAAGACTTAGAACCTACTGGCTCATTACTATTTACATAGTCTTCGATAATTGCTTTTAAAATTAATTTTTGACGATCAGTTAACATTTCATCACCTCGTTTTTGCACTCTTCTTTTCCTAGTGCAACACTATTATATAACAAGCTTTTGGCACTGTCAACTAAAAAGTGCTAAAAAATATTTTTTTGTTCATTTTTTCTAAAATAAAAAGCACGCAATTTTTAAAGTTGCGTATCTTTTTTATAAATATGGATTATTTTTTCTTTCAAAAGCTATTGTAGTTTTTTCGTCGTGTCCAGGATATACATCTATAGAATCTGGAAATTCTTCTATAATTTTCTTTAAACTATCTCTCATCTCAAGTGAATCTCCTGTAGGAAAATCAGTTCTCCCCATACTCATACGAAAGAGTGTATCCCCGCTTAGAAGCTTATCCTTATAGCTATATACCACACTTCCTTGAGTATGTCCAGGAGTATGCATTACTTTAAATTTATAGCCAATAAGTTCAAGCTCCATACCATCTTTTATCGGAACTATTTTTAGATTTTCTTTTTGGAATGGTATTTTTGTACCAAACATTCTATATAAGGAAAGACTAGGATCTTCTAGAAATTGAATTTCTAATTCATGAATATAGATAGGAACATCAAAATACCTTATTCCATCAATATGATCCATATGCCCGTGAGTTAAAAGGATTGCCACAACCTCATACTCTTCTTTAATCTTTGTTGCCGTATTCTCAAAGTCTAATCCTGGATCAACAATAACACACTTCCCAAGATTTGAAATAATATAGGTGTTGGTTTCAAAATCTCCTGTAACTATTTTTTCTATCATAATGATTACAAAGAAAAAAAGCTTTTTAAAAGCTTATTTCTTTTCCTTATGAGCAGTATGTTTACGGCAAAAAGGACAATATTTCTTAATCTCCATTCTTTCAGGAGTTGTCTTCTTATTTTTGTCTGTATAGTAATTTTCGTTCTTACATTCAGAACAAACTAGCTTTACTAAATCACGCATTCTTTTTTCCCTCCAGACTTAAAGATTACTTCCTTTAGAATTATACCAAATAAAATAATTTTATGCAACACCTTTTTTTCTTTTCTTAGCTTTGATATAATAATAAAGGTGATTGAAAATGTATACACGAATCAATACAAAGCAATTTATGCTGAAAAATCTCGAATTTGGTGGAAATAATCATATCTATATTCAAAGTATGTGTAATACGAAAACGAAAAATGTAAAAAATACTGTTGAGCAAATCCTAGAATTAGAGCGCTTAGGATGTGAGATTATCCGTGTAGCTATCTTAGATAAGGAAGATGCCTTAAGTATCTCTAAGATTAAAGAATATATACATATACCTTTAGTTGCTGATATTCATTTTGACCCTGAATTAGCAATTCTTGCAATCAAGCAAGGAGTCGATAAGATTAGGTTAAATCCAGGAAATATCTCTAATAAAGAAAAGATAGTTGAAATTGTAAACTTGTGTAAAGAAAAAAATATACCTATTCGTATTGGAGTGAATGGTGGTTCTCTTCCAAAAGATATCGCAAAGCCTACACCTGAACATATGATTGAGGCTGCAAGAAGACATATTTCTATATTAGAGGAGCTAGATTTTCATAACATCTGTCTATCCTTAAAGTGTTCTAATATTGATTTTACCCTAGAGACATATAAACTTGCAAGTGAGGTTTTCCCTTATCCTCTTCATATAGGCATCACAGAGGCTGGTACTTCTTTTAAAGGATTAATCAAATCCAGTATTGGAATATCTAAAATCTTAGATTTAGGTATTGGAAATACCATTCGTGTATCTCTAACAGATGATCCTAAATATGAAGTAATTGCCGCTAAGGAAATCTTAAAGGAACTTCATTTTAAAGAAGAGATTCCTACCCTAACCTCTTGTCCTACCTGTGGTAGAACGGCTTATAATATGATACCAATTGCCAAAGAGATTGAAGAGTATTTAAATTATGTAAATAAAAAAATTCATGTAGCTGTAATGGGATGTGCAGTGAATGGTCCTGGTGAGGCTAAGGAAGCTGATTTAGGCGTTGCAGGGGGAAATCATGAAGCTATTTTATTTAAGAAAGGTGTCATCATTAGAAAGATTAAAGAAGAAAATATTTTACAAGAATTGAAAAAGGAAATTGATTTATTTTAGGAGCTAATGCTCCTTTTTCTTTTGCTATAAAACTCTATTTATCTTAGATGATGTTTTTTTAAAGCGAAAAATCAATTCAAATAGATTAAGGCAGATGCCATTGCTAGTCATCTGCCTTTAATTTATTACTGATATAAACTTTCTAAAGCTATGTTAATGATTGGATTTTCAAATGTGTTAGATTCCACATATCCTTGCGCAACCGAGCTTAAGGAAGCAGTTACTGTTTTACCTAAATATAACATATTATCATATTCAACATATATAACAGCAACTAAACCATCTTGATAGTGGTCTTTCATATTTGTAACCACCCAAGAGAATAAATAATATTCTCCATTAGAATCTTCTTTGCCATACTGATTTACTCTAACTGGAGTTATTTCAACACAATGCTCCTCTCCTACATAATCAATAGCACTAGTAGCCCCATGATTTCCTGCTTCATACAAATTTGCATATTCTTCTTCATCGACAATTACACCAAACTTAGCATTACTGTTGTAAGAAGATACCTTTATTATTCCACCAAATCGTAAGCACGCATTGTTTACTTCCCCCGTGATTTCATTATAATCTAATCGTAAGCTTGCGTTAGTTTGTTCTTCCACAAATGTGGCAAGAAAAGCATCATCATTTGTTATAGAACCATCTCCGCTAGTATCCAAAGACAATTTACCAATGACAGCCCTTGGTTTATTTCCTATAAATGCAATAATAAATCTACCATTTGCAGGGGTGCTTAATGTTGCTGAAATTGTAAAATTCTTAGAAGATCCTGGATCACCTAAAGCAACTTCTGTATAGGTGCTACTACCACTAGCTTTAAACAATACATACCAATTAGATATCGTCCCATAAGTTAATGTTACAGTTAAAGACATTGATTTTAAGTTCTCAACATCAAATAGAGGTTCTAAATAGGAGCCATCTCCAGACAAGCCTGTTTTCGTATCAATGGATACATTTTTGTTTGATCCCACTCTTAAATCCTTAGCACCACCACAAAATGCATTAGAAGCAAAGAACTTTTTTTCACTAGCAGTAAATGTTATATTACTGGTATAGCCAAAGTTAGATATCCCAGATGTAAAATCAATCACAATATCTCCTTGAGTTGTTGGAGTGTTAGGATCTATAGTTGGAGTACTACTTTCCTCTAATTCTTTTAAAGCATTTAAACATCTTGATAATTCTGCGTAATTCACAACGTTTTGTTTTTCCAAGCTATTTAATGCATTATAGGCTGTTTGAGCAGTATTGATTTGTGTCTTATGCTCCAAAGTAACATTACTTGGTAAACTACCAATCAATTCAATTACATTGTTAACCTTAGCTTCATCTACAGTCAAGGAGGAAGAAATACTATTTGGATAGGCCAAATCAACATATTCAGGATGATCAATATATGGATTTCTGTTTTTTTGATAATATGTATAGATAATATTATTACGATAAATTTCTTCTTTACTTACTGGGTCTTGATAATGCCATTTTAATAAGGTTTGCAAATTACCGAAGCGCCCATTTCCAGAAGATTGTGAGGTTGATGAACTATCAACTAGCATCAAATTATATGTGCCATCAAATCCATAACGCGTAGCCATATAAAACATCATACGAGCTACATCCCCTTTAACCTCATCTCTAGGCTCAAAGGTTGAACTAGTCCAACGATTACCAAAGCTATCTGAAGAGCCACTAGAAACCTCTCCAAAATCCGAATTACTTCTACTAGAATTTATACTATTTAATGTTGGTCTTAGATGATGAGCATCGCTATATGGATCTAAGCTTTCAGTTGGGAATCCATGGGATTTAGCCCAAACGTGTTCCTTATTCCAAGAACCATAAGCTAAAGATTGACCAGTATATAAGCAAATAATATTTCCATTGCCACTAGGATCTGGATCTGTATATTTTAAAACCTCATTATTTGTTTTATAAGAATGCTTTACATATCCTTTGGAAATAATGGGACTTAACATACGTCTAAAATTTTCACCTGTTAAAGTTGTATCCACGTCATTATAATAATTACTTGGAATATTTTGTGTATAGAATGTCTCATCAAAATATTTTGATGGCGCTGCATTACCTTGAACTTTTATTACACAAGCTAATGTAAATAACACTAAAAATGAAATTATAATTTTACTAAACTTTTTCATACCATCTTATCTCCTTTTTACACCCATGGAAGCCAACTAGAATTTTGGTTGGCCCCATCAATAATTTTTTGTAATATTATTTTAACATCTTCATTTTGAACTAAATCTTCTTCTATATAATTATTTGCAGCATCAACTACTGAATTTATATCAGATAAACCAAAATAAACCTTGTTGTTATATTCCATATAAACAACTGCTGCAAGCAAGTCATTGTAATGCTCTTTCATATTGGTTATCACCCAAGCAAATTGGAAGTACTCACCATTAGAATCTTCTTCTCCTTTTGCATTTACTCTTATTGGTGTCAGTTCTAAATAATGCCCCTCTTCTATTAAGCCACCAATTGAAGAATATGGCTTTTCTCCATTAGACAAAAGATGAATTTGATCGCTATTTAAAACGATTATGCCATATTTTGCATCAGAACAATATGCATCCTCAAGCATTTTCACACCAAACCTCAAATCTACTTCTATAGGTTCTAGAGTGGTAGAATCACAATTCAATTTCAAACTAGAATGTGTTTGCGTTAGAACAAACGTATCAGAAACTAAATCTACTTCTGTATAATAAATTTCAATTTTTTGAATGTAAACTGCTTTATCGCTATTATTATTTATAGAAATAACTACAGCACCATTTGCTTGGCTAAATTCAAATTCGTAAGCAGTCTTTTCATTTGTAAGAGAATAGTCTTTACTTGCATGATACTTTCCTACACTTAACGATAGACTTGCATCTACATTAGCAGCGCCTGAGGCATATACTTTAATTTTTGTTACCTTTGTAATTTTAGAAGAGGAAAGTTCAATTAAACTAAAGGGGTTAGCAGCAGATCCAAATTGTATTCCCTTAGCTGCTTGGTAAAAGCCGATAAAGCCTTCTTCATTTTTGGAAGTAGCTTTTAAAGTCCAATCTATACCACTTAAATTTTGGATTTCTGCTGGACTAGAAAACACTTTACTTTCAAATGAATATGAATAAGTAGGTCCTTGTAAAGCCTTCAAAGAAGCTAAAGCATTCTTTAAAATACTATAATTATCTATCTTAGATTTTTCTAAAGAATTTAGACCATCATATAAAGCCTTAACAGCATGAATTCTATTTTCATCTTCTAAAGTAATACCTTCAGGAAGATTACTTATAGCTTGTTTTACTTCTGCAATCTTTTCTGCATCTATTGTAAGATCTTCTTGATTGGCTGGATATGCTAATGCAACATACTCTGGATGATCAATATAGGGGTTTCTATTTTTTTGATATCCATAAACTACATTATTTCTATAGATTTCACTTTCACTCACTGGATCATCATAATGCCATTGAATTAAAGTCTGTAAATTTCCAAAGCGTCCATCGTATTCAGCTGCAGAGGTTGTAGCATCTTCAACTAATGCCAGGTTTAATTTTTCACCAAATCCATAGCGTGTAGCCATATAAAACATAATACGTGCCACATCACCCTTCACCTCATCTCTAGGCTCAAACGTTGTTTCATTTTGTTTGCTTCCAAAATCTTCACGAGTAGGATTTGTAACAAGACCATGGTCCTTATTAGAACGACTTCGATTTATTGAAGATAATGCAGGTCTTAGATTATGGGCATCACTATAAGCTTCTTTCATATCTCCTGATTCCTTTGGAAATCCATGAGATTTTGCCCATACATGCTCTTTATCCCACTCATAGGCACCCCCTGTTTGATTAGACGGCATAGATAATCCAGAGTAAATACAAATAACATTCCCATTTCCACTAGGATCAGCATCACTTTCTCTTAATATAGCAGCAACATCTGCAGACCCTCCACTATAAGCATGGCGTTCATACCCTTCAGAAATAACTGCACTTAAATTTCTTCTAAAATCTTCTCCACTTAAGCTCGTATCAACATTTTGATAATATGTTGCAAGTAAAGAAGGATCGTTAGTAGCCTTTGTATCATCGTATCCTGCATTACTTGGGATTAATTTCAAGGATAAAATTGCTACTAATGTGACAAATATAAGGCTTAACCTTAAAATTTTTTTCAAAAGAATCACCTCATTCTTTTAATAAGCAAAAGTAGGCACTACTTCCGTAGTGCCACTATTCATTATTTTCCCCAAGGATAAGTATGTTCAGTATCTCCAGGCAGACTTCCTAAATCTGTAGCAGATGCTGCAACAATATCTTCAATTTCAATTACCTCTGTTTCAATACTTGGTGTTTCATAATTTTTTTTCATTTTCCATATCCTCCTTATGCTTCTACTATTCCATTTAAAATATGAATTGTATTTTGTGAAAAATTAGATGTATCTCCTTCTAAATAAGCAGTAGCTACACTCTTAACAGAAGCAGATTTAACTTCTGCTAGAAATACGTTATCTAAATCTATAACATACATAGCAGCATAGATTACTGCATCAAATTCTAGGGTTGGAACATCTGTTAAAACCAAAGCAAATTGATAATATTCACCATTTGCATCCTCTTCTCCTTGTGCATTTACTCTAACAGGTGTACAAACAACAGCTTGTCCTGCAGTTTTAAATTCTTCAAGAGTGTCTTTAGTTAAGCCTTGCAATTCAGTAGTAGTTTTGGAAACAACTACGCCATAAGTAGCATTTGTATTATAAGCGGCAGCAGGTATTATATTTCCAAAACGAATACAAACAGTATTTCCATCTAATTTTAAGCTTGCTTTAGTTTGTTCTGCCTCAAATGCAGTAACATAAGCATGCTTAACTACAACTGCTTTTGGTGCATCATATTCCTTTGTAGTATTATAAGTCTTAATCTTTCCAGTAGCAGTAATTACATCTCCAACTACTAAAGAAGATAAAATATTTGGATTATAAAGCGTCATTGTTTCAGCTGTACTATCATCTGTAATAACTACATTTTTTCCACTAATCTCTTTAATCGTTGCTGTAGTTGAAAAGCTTATTGTTGTAGCAGTTGTACCAGTTAAACTGGCTACCTCTAATGCCTGAGCTACTGTTAAGTTACTAGGAGCTTCATACTTAGCTGAGAAAGTCGTATCGCTACTAACCTCAACAGAAGCACCTGGTAAATAAGTTGTCGTTCCATCACTCCAACTAGTTAAAACTGTATATTTATAAAGAGTTGAAGATAAATCCTCTGCTGTTGGTAATACAACTATTGTTGCCTGTCCCTTATCTTCGGTTATATCTGTTCCCTTACCAGTAACAAAAGCACCACCAGCTACATTATAGGAAACAGTATAGGTTTGTTTCTCAACATATTCATACGCAATATCAATAGAATTTATATGTCCTGCACTAGAACTTGTAACCTTAATATAGAAATACTTATCACTTAAATTTGATGTGGTAAATTTTGTATTTGTACTAGTTAAGGTAGCTGCATTCGTTCCAACATCTGTTAAAGGCGTTTCTGACGTAGAAACGCTAAACTCTCCTCCATTAATATCCAAAGTTATTGACTTAATATTTCCAGAGATAGATACAGTATTATAAAGAACTCCTGCATTTGCTTGAAATTGAATATCAGTATTATTCAAAACTTGATTTGTCATAAAAACAATTCCACTAATACTATGTGAACCATTAAAGTCAGCATAATCAGTAGAAGTGGTACCCTTATTATTCAAGAAATTCGTCTTATCAATAATAGCGTGTGTATATGGGTCTACTTCCCATTTTGCATAAATCGTTGTATCACTTGTGATTTTATCAACATCAAATTCAAATTCATTTTCACAAGCAGCTTCTTTGTACCAACCTGCAAATATAAATCCTTCTTTTTTAGGGTCAGCAGGCTTTGGTGCCAAAGCATTTTCTGCAACTCTTTCTGCTTCGATTTCTAAACCACCTTGAGTATCATAAGTAACGTCATAATAATTTACACCAGCTACTTCATTTGGCATAAATTTTGCAACAACTTCATCAATTCTAAAATTAGATGTTGTTGTAAGATGGAAAACTAAAGCATAATACTTTGAGCCTTCTTCATTAACTTCAAATGTTAAAGAAGTAGACCAAGTTTTCTTAGTATCAATCTGAGTAAATCCTGAAGTTGCAGAATCTGATGAAACCAAATAAATATCAGTCGTTTTATATCCACCATTTCCACCATCTTTGCAGGTATATTGAACTTCTTTTACATTGGCAATAGCTTTTTTACTGATTATGGCACAAGTGTTTGTTGTTGTGGCATCAAAAGATAATGGTTCTCCTACATAAGCATAATCTGTCCCTAATACACATTTTGCCTTATTTCCTGAATTGCTACCTACAGAAGATTTATTACCTCCAAGAGTAAGAACCCAATCATCATTTTCGTGTTTTGCATAACTACTACCATTTACAACATCACTAGCAGTAAAAGTAGCAACAGCTTCTGCAGCATTCACTCCAACAAGTGTGGAGCTTATTGTTACTAATCCACATAGTAACAATAACATTGAAAAAAATTTTTTCATTTAACTTTTTACCTTCCCTTTTCTTTCTTTTTAAACTTCTCTTATACTAGTATATTTTTAATAAATAAAAAGCATCATAGTACATATTGATTATACCCCCCCCCACTATAAAAAAGTCAAGGAGATGTTGTCATTTTATAGTAACAGTTAGTTTTGTAAGCTAAATTTGTTGGCAAAGTTTGTTAAGTAAAAACGAAAAAGGTATAAAAGGAGCTTTAAACCTAAAATAAACTGCTTTCATTATAAAAATTTATTTTAAGTTCTCATTTCCTAATTTTAGTTGTTATGAAATTCTAATGATTACCATATTTTTATATAGGTGATACTTTTGAAAAAAAGAATTTTTATGGTAATGATTGTATTTCTTCTTCTTTTTAGTGCTTTAGTTGTTAAATTAGGCTATATCACTTTTATAGATTCTAATAAGATTAATATCCTAGCAGATGAGCTTTGGAAAAGAGATATTCCTGTTCAAAGTAGTAGGGGATTAATCTATGATAGGAATGGAACTGTGATTGTTGGAAATAAGCTTGCCTATACAGTTGCCTCTATCAATAGACAAATAAAAGATAAGGAAACAACTGCCAAAACTCTAGCTGAAATTTTAAACTGTAAGCCTAGTGCAATCCTTTCTCATTTAAATAAAAATAATAGCCTAGAGATTATAAAGCCTGAAGGTAGACGAATTACAGATGAACAAGCTAAAACCATCAATTCCTTAGGGCTATCTGGAATTTATTTAACTGCAGATTCTACGAGATATTATCCTTATGGATCAACTCTTGGGCAGGTACTAGGGTTTTGTGGTGTTGATATGCAGGGGCTTTCTGGAATCGAATATCAATATGATGATTATCTAACCAGTCAAACTGGTGCTTTATCTATTTATACAGATGCAAAAGGGAATCTAATGCATGACACTACTTCTGTTTATAAGGCATCTACTCCAGGTATGAATATTTATTTGACCATTGATTTAAATCTTCAATTAATTTTGGATGGAGTTATCAACAATGCAATTGCTCAGTATGACCCTGATCAAGTTATGGGGCTTATTGTAGACACCCAAACTGGCGAAATACTTGCAATGACTTCTTATCCATACTTTGAACCTAGTCATTATCAGGATTATGATTCTAATATCTATAATCGAATTCTTCCCATTTTCTATTCCTTTGAACTTGGTTCAACCTTCAAGATATTTACCTATAGTGTCGCCTTAGAATTAGGCTTATTTGATATGAACAACTTTTTTTATTGTGGAGGTAGTACAGTTGTAGCAGATAGAAAAATTAGATGCTGGAAAGCAGGAGGTCATGGTTCCCAAACCTTCTTAGAGGTTATTCAAAATTCCTGTAACCCAGGCTTTATGGAATTAGGTAGACGTATAGGTGTTGAAAACTTCTATAAGTATTTAAATCTTTATGGCTTTACTGAAAAAACAGGAATCGATATTCAAGGAGAATCTAAAGGGATTGTAATGAACAAGAAAAACTGTGGACCCGTTGAACTTGCCACTCAAAGCTTCGGTCAAACGAGCGCTTATACTCCTATCCAGCTTGTTATGGCATCTATTGCGGCTACAAATGGAGGAAATCTTTTGCAACCTTACATTTTGAAAGAAATTCATAATTATACTGATGAGGTTTTATTCACAAACCAAAAGAAAGTTAAACGTCAGGTAATTAGCGAAAAAACATCAAGTCTGATGAGGTATGCATTAGAAAATGTATGTGCCTTAGGTACAGGTAGAAATGCCTTCATCGAAGGCTATAGAGTAGGTGGAAAGACTGGAACGGCTCAAAAGATATCTTCTACTGGCGGATACATTCAAGGAGAATATATTTTATCCTTCTTAGGCTTAGCTCCTATGAATAACCCAAGAATTGCTGTATATCTAGCAATAGATCACCCAAAGAATGTAGTTCAATATGGTGGCACTGTTGCCGCACCACTTGTAGGTGAAATTATGGAACAATCCCTAAATTACTTAGGAGTAGAAAGAGACTATGAAAATCAAATTGAAAAAAATTTAAGATGGTTTTTAGATACACCAACCTATAGGGTAGATAGCTATATAGGAAAAACAAAAAAAGAGATTAAAAATTCTAGTTTTTATAAATATATCTTCTATGGAGAAGGAGATAAAGTGATTTACCAATCTCCTGATGCAGGAGAAAAAATAAAAGAAGGAGATTCAATCCTTCTTTATTTAGGGTAATGCATATTTAATAGGATATCACTTGTCTATGATTGTGTTGATATTATTTTAATAGATTTGAAACAATCTTTAACAAAAACAATGGAGTTCTATTTTACTATCTAGTATCTAAAATTTTTATTTTTGCTTACGCTTGTCAAGCACATGCTTAATTGCCCAGCAGGTTTTATCTATGTCTACTGGTTTAGAAATATGTTCATCCATTCCTACAGCAAGACAGGATGCAATATCTTCTGCAAAAGCATCTGCAGTCATAGCTATAATAGGAATATTTTTCACATAATCTCTTGCTGATTTTCTAAGAACTATTGTTGCATCCTTACCATTCATAATAGGCATTTGGATATCCATAAAAATAAGATCATATGTATTATCTAAAGAATTTTCCATCATTTCAACAGTCATCTTCCCATTTTCTGCATGGTCTGAAGAAATTCCACACATTGCAAGAAGTTCACTGATGACCTCCCAATTTAATTCATTATCTTCAGCTATAAGTACTTTTAGTCCTTTTAAGTCTTCATTCATTGCTAATGAAGTTTCCTCTTTTGTTTCTTCGGTATTAAGGATATGGCCTATTTTTTCAGATAAGTATGATTTAAATAAAGGTTTACTTATAAATCCATTAGCACCACTATTTTTAGCATCTTGTTCTATGTCAGACCAGTCATAAGCACTTACAAGAAAGATATATGTATTTTCTTTCACGATATTTCTAATACTCTGAACAATTTCTATACCATTTTTTTCAGGCATTTTCAAATCTACTAAAATAACTGCATAATCTTGATTCAAGGCATGTCTTTTTTGAACAAGCTCTAAAGCCCTTTTTGCACAACTAGCAGACTCTACCTTAGCACCCATATCTTTAATAGTCTCTTCAGTAATAGTTAAAAATACCTCATCATCATCTATAAGCAAAATATCAACTGCTGGCAACGTATAAAACTTGTCCTGTTGTCCTATAGGAAGCAAGAGCTTTACAACAAATGTTGTACCCTTATCCATCTCACTTTCACAATCAATCGTACCATTCATAAGCAAAACCATTTGTTTTACAATAGCCAACCCAAGTCCTGTACCTTGAATTTTATTTGTACGACTATCATCTGCACGCGTAAAGGCATCATACATACGCTCCATATATTCCTTACTCATACCTATACCATTATCTTGAACAGTATAAGTAAGACGCACTGTATGTGTATCTATAAGCTCTTCACAAAGCTCTAAAACAATTTTCCCTTCATTTGGGGTGTATTTAACCGCATTACTTAAAATGTTGATAAAGATTTGACTTATTCTTAATTCATCACCATAAAGCATTTCATGCTCCACATGATGAATCCTCACATCAAAGCTTTGATTTTTTGCCTTCATCATAGGACGTATAATGTTTACAAGGTTATCTACTAGTTTGCGAAGTGAAAAATTGATTGGACTTAAAACAAATTTGCCACTTTCAATTTTAGAAATATCTAAAATATCATTGATTAGTGTCAAAAGATGCTGACCTGATAAAGAAACTTTATCAAGACAATCCTTTAATTTTTCCTTATCATCTGTATATTTTTTAGCGATGTCTGTCATTCCTATAATCGCATTCATTGGCGTACGAATATCATGACTCATACTAGACAAAAAGTTGGTTTTTGCCTTATTTGCAGAATCAGCTATTTCTACTGCTTTTTCTAATGAGGCTTGCATTGCTAGCTGTTCTTGGCTATGTTGGCGAGATTTTTTAATATAAAAAGCGAAAGTCAACGCGAGTATAATGAAAAATGCAACTAATACTATAGCAAAAATATATCCATACTGTTTAAAATAATCGGCAAAGGTAATTTCTTGTTCATTTTTTTGTATACCTGCATACTGCAAAAGTGTTCCTGTAATAACTTCTTTATTAATTTGATTAAGCATTTTATTCAAAATAATAGTTAAAATACCATCATCTTGATTTACAGATAAACAAATATCTAAAGAGGTATTTAGATAACTGATATT
The DNA here is from genome assembly GCA_023663825.1 of Anaeroplasma bactoclasticum. GTDB lineage: Bacteria > Bacillota_I > Bacilli_A > Acholeplasmatales > Anaeroplasmataceae > Pelethenecus > Pelethenecus bactoclasticus_A. Next base: position 3,483 of record JAMPGQ010000039.1, on the reverse strand, counting down.
TAATCCTTCTGTATCATCATAGCCACTAAGCACCCGTTGTAAAATACTTGAATAGCCAATGATACACTCTCCACTTCCCTTTTGAACTGCAGAAATCATTTCGTTGAAGCTATCATATTCCGTAATAGAGGAATTAGGATAATTATATTCCAAATATTCTTTCATCCCTAAGGATGTTTTAGAAACAGCTAATTTTGATAAAGTAGAGCTTGTGTATGCACCATGATAAATAATCATCATACGATCTGTAACAATGGAATTTGTTTGTTTTAGTCCTTTGCTTTCAGCTGCCCATAAATCATATCGTGTAGGATATCCAATATCAATTCTATTTTCTTTTAAAGCTTGCTCAATATCAAAAACTGTTTCATAAGCTATAGGAACAATCTCAATACCTGTAAATTCTTCAAGAAAACGAATAAGTTCCTTCGCAAGTCCAATTGGATTTTTCTCTTGATCCTCATCGGAAAATGGTAAAAGATTTTTTACATAACCAAATGTTAAGCTATTCTTTCCAATTAGCCATTGCTCTTCACGATCTGTCAAAGTTAAAAATGAAGTCTTATCATAATACTTTTGATATAATTCAAGTGTAAAAACAGGAAAAAAAGTATCAATTTGTGCCATTGCATAATTTAATTCATCCAATAGTTTGGAATTACCTTTTTTTACCGCAAAATATCTACTATCAGAAAGTCCCATATCTAAGGATGAAAAATCTAAGCCACTTTCATAGGTACTTTTATATGCACCAGCCATAATATCTACATCACCATCTAAAAGCTTTTGACGAATTTCTTGCTTACTACCATATATATATTCATATTTCCATCCAGCAAAGCTGGCAAGCATTTGATAGTAGTCATAAGCATATCCAGATTTTCGCTCATCTGAAGAAAAGCCATCTTGAAAAGCTGGATCATTATCATTATAATATCCTACACGAATAGTAGTTGACTTCGTATCGATGATAGAGTCAAAATTTTTATAGGTATCAACATTCTGCTTTGTTACAAGGGTTATCCCCGTATCATATATCGTTTTAGAAAGACTAGCCGTATCTTTAAATTTTTTGAAATTTACAATGCTTAAATAGCCCATAAGATCGGTACGCTGCGCAGTCACTGCATATATCGTACCATCCTTAATAAATTTTAAAGTTTCTTCAATATCATCTTGTCCTACTATAAGTAAATCATCCAACCCTAATTCTAATTTTGCTTTTGCAGCATAAACAGCATTTACTGCTCCTGTAGTAAATAAAGCCTTTATATTCTTATTTTTTAAAAGCATTTCTTTAATTGCAGAAATAGTATCTTCCTCTTGCTTAATAGCATTTTGAGTAGAATCTTGTAATTTATTTGTAACTAAAAAGGCTGTATCAACAATTTTTATTCCATAGTCACTAATCATATTTTCAAATATAGAACGAATTTTAAAGCCAGTGTCAGATGGATCTTCTGATGCCATAACCATTCCTATTTCAGACTCTACAAGCTTTAAAACGATGGCTTGGGCAGATTTTTTTCCTATTTCAGTATAATCACTCCCAATAAATGCAGTACGCTTAGATAAAGCCTCATCAGTATCTATAGTAATCACAGGAATCCCCATATCCACAGCTTGATTAATAAGGTTAGCTAAGCCACTCACTCCACCACGAACTAAAATTCCATCAGGTTTGTTTTTTCGCTTTAAAACCTCTTCCATATTTTTTAAAAGGCTTTCTTCCCAGTTATCATAGCTATCAGGTCCTAAAATCTCCGTTATTGTACCTTGCTTATCATCTGCCTTTTTTATCCCTTCAATAATTGGAGTCCAATATTCATGAGCCTTATTCGGACATATGAAAACAAAATGATATTGACTTTCGTTTTGTTCTGCTTCAGCAAAAACAGAATTTGATGACATAAATCCAAATATTAAAAAAAAGAGAAAAACAATACTTAAAGCTATAATTTTTTTTATATAAATAAACTGCTTCATAAAAATAAACCTCTTAAAAACTCACAAAATATTATGTGGTAAATATTTTAATTGTATTATATCGCAGATAGGTTTAAAGTGCAAGTTTTTAAAAGTTACGACTGCATAATAAAAAGAAAAGAAGGCTTTTAAATAGTACCCCTTTTTTATATCTCTTCTATCACATATTCTGTTCCATATTGATTAGAATTTTGAGAGAGAATATAATTAGCACCAATTGGTTTAGATAAAACCTTCTTAAATTGAATTCCTTCTGTATATTGCATAGAAAGTCCACTATAGTTTTTATCAACCGTTTGGTCATAAATATATACATCCTCAAAAATAACATTAGTTATCTTATGAATGGAATTACCATAGCCGATTCTAGTATCTATACAGCCCCTAAGAGAAATTAAAGGTCTATCTATACCTGATATTACTAAAACATTTTTTACTAAAACATCATCAATTGAGCCTAAAGAGGTTACCATATGGTTTGTAGACCATGTTGCAGAAAATTCAGTAGAAAAATCTATCAAATAGGTACTTCCATCTCCAAGTCCCATATAGGCATCTTCAATCGTAATGTTTTGAAATTTAATTATCTTTATTTTCGCATTATTTCCATTATGAATGGAAATTGGAGCTTTATGATAATTATGAATAACTATGATATTGTCAAATACAATATTATTCATCACACTTCCTATGGTTTCATAACCAATTTCCATAGATTGAGCTAAATCTGTCCAAAGCACACAATGATTAAATAAAATATTTTTTGTTGTGCCTTGTGAAGATGTATTCCATACTGGGTAATTCTTCACAACTAAAGAATCATCCCATGAACGAACAAAGGAATTCTTACAAACCACATCTTGACAGGATTGTAAGGAAACACCATCTCCATTACTTCTAGAGGATATAATCTTTATATTATCCAGTTCTACATCTTTACAAAAATAAATATTATAACACCAACCTGCAGGATCTAAGGTTGTAATTCCTCTAATTTCAAAATTTTTACAATTAGAAAAATCATAAGGTATGAGCCTAGAACCTGTTTTTGCACTTCTTTCAAAGGATGCACCTGTGATGATGCCACTTCCAACAATCTTAAAATTAGATGCATTAGCAGCAATAAAGCCACATTCTAGTACTGCACCTAAATCTATCAATATAGTCTGATTTGATTTCAAATGAATATAATTATCTGATGAAATATATTTAGAATTATTGGCATTATGAACTCCAGCACCAAAATAAATTAGATTAGCATTCTCTTTATAGTTTTCATATTGTTTATATTCATTCACAAATAAATGTAATGTCCTTTTAGAACGAAATTCTATGGTATATTGTCCCGGTTGTGTAATAGTAAAAGTAATCACACGACGATTTTCATCTATCGTAAAAGGAATATCTGCTTGCAAAGGAGATATCTTGCATTCATTATGAATGAACAAAAGTGAAAAATAAATTTTTCACCTTATGAGGCCCAAAGGCCTCTTTTTT
>JAMPGQ010000038.1 GCA_023663825.1 Anaeroplasma bactoclasticum | reverse complement strand
TATATTCTCAAAGATTTTATCACAGAAAATATAACCTTATTTTATTTTGGGGGAACTAAAATTTTTTCAGGTTTTTTTTAAAAGTTATTTTGTTTGCCACCTTGATAAAAACAAACAAAATCATATAGAAAATAATAAAAATTTAGATATGATTGTGTTAGAATCTATCTTTTCAATTAACATTTTGAGTTTTCTTTTATTTTGTTATTGTTGGATGGATGTTTTTTTGATAAAATAAATATATATTTTATTAAGGAGGTTCATTTTATGGACATGATAAAATTCTTAATAACATGGGGACCAACTTTTTTATTTTTAATCATTGTTTTATTTGGAATTTTAGTTGGCTTTATTCGTGGATTTAGAAAGAGTTTGATTTTATTTATTCAGATGTTAGCTGCAGGTATTATTTGTTTGATTGTTTATTTATGTATTCTGAATAATCCAAATTTAGATTCCAATATGGTTGGCTTTTTGAATGGCATTTTAGGGAAATTTGGTACAAGTCTTCAAAGGATGTTATCTGTGAATGATAATTGTACGACCTTGCATGCTATGCTTATACAAGCTATAACAAGTAATATGAGTGCTGATGAGTTGCCATATTTATTGATTACAGAAAATGCTGCATATATAAATACAATAGTTGATATGGCGTATCATCTTTTTATAGCCTTATTCTGTTTTATTTTATATTTTATCATAGTATTTTTCCTTTATTTGATTTATCTTATTGCTTACCCTGTTCGCAGAAAGATTAGAAAAGAAAATAGAAAGTTTCAAAATGGTGAAATAAATCATCCATATAAACGAAAAAGATTGTTAGGTGGCTTAGTTGGTGGAGTAAGATCTTTTCTTACTGCAGTTATTTGTTTTTCCTTTTTGGGAAGTTTAATCTTTGTCATTACAGGTGGGACTCAGCTTCCTCAAAGAGATCAAATTAAAGAAGAAGGAACTGTTGAATTTGAAAACCAAACATGGAATGAAGCCTATGATTATTATAGTTATGTTTGTGCAATGGGGAATACAGGAATTTTTAAAATGTTAAATTCTTTAAAGGATACTGGAAACACTCCATTTTACTTTTATTTTGCTGATATTGTATTACAGGGCAGAATCTATGATGAAAACCTAAATATTGAAAATGAGAAATTCTATTTAAGAGATGAAATGGGTGAATATGTTCATTTTATCAATACTACATTAGGATTAATAATGAAATATGGAAATTTAGAGGATATTGAGGATTTAATAAATAATCAAGCTGGTGATCGACAAATGCAAATTCTTATATCCACTATGGGAAATGAAGAATTTGCAGAAGAGTTTTCTAAATTGATTGATGAATTTGAAGGTAAGCCGTTTATGACTAATCTATGCTTATCTTCTTTGACATCTTTAGTAAATCACATTGATTTTGTATCTAAAGATGAAAAAGTGATTGGACTGGTAAATCAATTATTTAAGAGTGAGGATGCAATTCAGGTTACCGATTTAGCAACAGAGGCCGATGTGAAAAATTTATTTAAAGGATTGGTTCAGGTTATAGTAGAAGTTAATGAAAGTCAAAATATTTCTTCTTTCCAAGCAGTTTCAGGTGAAGAAGAGAATATAGAATCTACTAAGCAAATGATTTTAATTGCTAAAAATTTCATTCCAACCATTCAAAATTTATCTTTATTTAATGAAAGATCTGATATAGGAAATAAAATTATTAAAGGATTATATACATACGCCTCAACCTCCTTGATTTCGGATGAAAAAATAGAATTTGATGTTCCAAATGATATTGTGTGGATAGATGAGTTTAATATATTATTAAATGCGTGTGACCCATTACTTTCAATTGCTTATGAAATATATAACAAAGATAGTAATATCATGATTGAAAATTTTGCCTATATTTTTGAAGGAGATACTTCCTTAGAAATGGAAGAGGCTTTTGATACTTTGGCCTTACAATTAGAATCTTCCTTACTATTAGATGTTGTTTTTAAGTCTTCTCTAGTAGGAGAACAGATAGACAAAATTGTAATAGGAATTGCAAAGGATGAAAATGCGAAAATTCCTAAGGATATTGATTATGTAGGAGCAGATGGAGAATGTAGCGTATTAATGACTACACTAAAGCTTCTGCTTAAAAATGGTGGTGGTCCACTCCTATTAACTATGATGCAGGATAGTGGTGAAATAAAAACTGAACAAATTAAAGAAATGATTGGTCTATTCACTAAAGAAATAACGATTGATGGTAAAACTACATCTATGATTAAAAATATCATCAATTCTAAGCTGATATATTATATGTTATCTACATTTTTAATTTATGCTGATTTTGGTTCTGGTGGCTTTAAACTATATTTACCTGCACAGTCAGTAGAGGAAATAGAAGGCTGCAAAGTGATTAAGCATTCGGAAATAGAGGTTATTGCTGACTTATTGTCTAATTGTGTAAATTTAATTATAGAAGTTATTGATAATCCAACCAACATAGATTATGCTCATATTTTTTCTAATGACTATATTAAAAATACTGTTAATGAGTCTTTATTATTACAAGGAACTTTAGCAAATGTAATTATAGGTGTTTCTGCATCTCAAGATAAAATAGTTTTGCCTATAACCTATGATGATCCTGAAAGCTGGATAGATACAAGTGGCAAAGGGGAAATATGTATCCTTCTTGATGCAATATTCAGTATTGCTGAAATAACAGTAGAAGGTGGTACATATTTAATTAATGAACTATTGAACGGCAATATTCAACCTTCAGTATTATTGAATTTGGAAAAGGGAATATTAAATCAGCTTTGTTCTTCTTTAGTATTGCGTTATACAATAAGTGATATGATAACAAATTTAGGATCTTCTGGATTTGAAATTGTAGTAGCAAGGGCTTCATTGGAAAAAGTAAATGCATTAACTACCACTGAAAAGGTTGTAAATGTTATTCAAGCTGAAGAGCTAAGTGAAATATTTATTGACATCCAACAGATTTTATCCTTTAGTGAAAATGGTGAAATAAAAATAAATTATAATGCTATATTTAAAAATAAATCAGCCTTGAGTGAGAATAAGACCATCACTGCAACTTTAATTCAAGCCTTGCTTAATAATGGAGCTGATTTCTTAGTGATTCCAAATTCCTATAAGATTGATTTTGAAAAATTTAAAACAGATTTAGATTTATCTGGAAATATATGGTTTGGCACTTCGAACACGGTAGAAGATGATGAGATTTATTTAATGCTTTGTGCTATAGAGACCTTTATTGATAAGGATAGTAATGGAGATATTCCTTCAGATTTTGATTTTAACACTATTCAAGACAATTTAAAGTTGAGAGAAGATGGCATAGACGATATTTGTGCTTCCGCAATTTTGAATGCTACTATCAGTAAACAAATCATTGATATTTTTCAAGTTCCTAGTGAGCTTTATCAAAATGAAATTGTTATAAGAAGTGAGTTAGATGCTTTATTTGGAGCTGTGTTTAAATTATTTAATAAGAATGAAATTGTTGTTAAAGAATTAGATAGTGATTTGTTTGACCTATCCTTTAGGCAAAGTACTATTTCTGCTATAGTAGCTTCTACCATATTCCGTGCAACGATTACAAACAAAATGGAAAATGTAAATATGCTATATGTTCCTTTAACGGATACTATAGAGTCAGAATTTGTTGGTAAAGAGGCTGGTTATATTATAAATCAAACAGAGCTTACAAATGTATTTAATGCATTATTTAAAATTTTAAATTCAGACACTATTATGGTAAACGATTTTGAACAACAGCTTACTGAACTTGAAATCAAAAAAGATGCAATCGATTCTATAGCGAAGTCTCATATTTTAAATGCAACAATATCTGCTAAATTATCTGAGACAAGCCAAATTATCATATTAGAAAAAGATGCTCCAAAAGAACAAATGCTAAATGAAGAAAGTGTTTATAATATTACAGAACCTGAATTAACTAAGCTTCTAAATGCAATGTTTACGATTGTACAAAAAGATAGTATCATTGTGGGAAACATCAGTAATGAGCTTTCCAACCTATCTATATCTAAAAACGATGTAAACTTACTGCTGGACTCTAAAATTGTTTCTGCAACGATTTCACATAAAATTATTGATACGAATGGTCTTTCCATTCCTAAATTCCTTACGACAGAAGAATTATCTACCCAAAATAAAGTAGAACATTTGATTCAGCAAAACGAGTTAAATAATTTGCTTGTGGCAATGTTTGTAGTACTAGATCAAGATAAATTAGAACTATTAAATTTAAATTCAAATTTAGAAAATATTGAGCTTACTGATTTGAAGGTAAATAGTATTTTAAAGTCTGAAATACTTCAACTTGCTATTTCTGAAAAATTTATTACCGTTGATGATTTAGTAATACCGAGGGTAGTCATAAAAGAAGTATTGACATTGCAAAATGAAATTAAGGAAAAAATTGATGCAAATGAACTATCTTCTTTCTTTGATGCATTATTTTCAACGACAGATGGGTCAATATCAACCAATGGTTTTGGATTGCATAATCTTTGTTTACCAACCACTTTAATAGATGCAAATATAATGACTAAGTCAATCATTGTTTCTGCAACCCTATCAAGTAAGATTATGGCAGAAGATTCTGTCCTTTGTGTTATTGATGAAATGAATACCACATATGAATATCAAGGACTTACTACCTCTGAAAAATATATTAACCAAGAAGAATTGTCTAATTTATTAATAGCTTTAACTGTTGGAATGGGTTTGAATGATTCAACAAATTTAAGTCTTAATGATATTTCTGTGCCAATTGAGGAAACTCAAAAGGAAGCATTAATAAATAGTGAAATCATTCGAGCAATGATTTCTCAAAAGGTTTTAGATCAAGAAGGAGTTGGCATTGCCTCTACTAGTACACATTTAGATAGGTCAAGGCATTATCACACTGAACGGGTTGGTATTCTTAGTAAAACTGAAATTAGAAATATTATTACAGGAATTCAGCTTTTGAATCCTGATAATGGAAGCTTTGATAATTTGGTTTTGGATGTTGGACAAATCTTAAAGATGGCAAATAAAGAAATTGTTTTAAAAACAATTTCAGATTCAGATGTTTATACCTATATTATTTCTCGTACGCTTGGTAAGAATCAAACTGGTGAAATAAAAGGATATCAATTGTTTACAACATCCTTTAATACAGCAATAATTGAAAATGTTGAATATACATATCAAGCAAGCAAACTACTTCCAGGAATATTTAACATCAATTATCCTACAACTGTTACAAATATATTTACTTCCTTCCATTTGGCAAACGATTCTGATTTTGTATTAAAAGCCATTGATATTTTAGCATTGCAAAATACAATTCAATCCTCACTTTCGTTTTGATTATAAAGACAGGGTCACCTGTCTTTTTAATTGGCCTTAAATATAAAAAATTGTGAAAATGGTATTATAAATAAAATTTATAGAAATAGAAGTGGTTTTTGTCGGATATACTAAAAACCAGTATTTTTTTGGTATGGTTTGCCTTACATTTTGCTTGTCAAGACAAAAAATGATAAAATTTTTTTATAGAAAAAAGAAAAAAAATTAAATAGAATAATAATCCGCTTTACATATTGTTTTCATTATATTGAGGTGCTATTATTGAAGTACTTTTATCAAGCAACAAAATTTTTAGGAGGTTGTTTATTATGAAAATTATTAAAAGAAGTGGAACAGAAGTAAAATTTGATATGAAGAAGATAACTGAAGCTATTCGTAAAGCTAATAGCGAGGTTATGGAAAAAGAACAATTATCCGAAGAAACAATAATAGAACTTTCTAATAATGTATCTAAAGCTTGTAAAAAGTCAAAGTATGCTTTAGGCGTTGAAGAAATTCAAAATCTTGTAGAAAATGAATTGATGAGTATTCATGCCTATAATGTTGCAAGGAAGTATATTACGTATCGTTATAAAAGAGCGTTAATCCGTAAGTCTAATTCTACGGATGAACAGATCTTAAGCTTGATAGAATGTAATAATGAAGAAGTTAAACAAGAAAATTCCAATAAGAATCCTACTGTTAACAGTGTTCAAAGAGACTATATGGCAGGTGAGGTTAGTAAAGATATTACAAAACGTTTCTTATTGCCAGAAGATATCGTTAAGGCACATGAAGAAGGAATTATTCATTTTCATGACTCTGATTATTTTGCACAGCATATGCACAACTGTTGTTTAGTGAATCTAGAGGATATGCTTCAAAATGGTACGGTCATCAGTGAAACTATGATTGAAAAGCCAAAAAGCTTCTCTACAGCTTGTAATGTTGCAACTCAAATTATTGCACAAATTGCATCTAGTCAGTATGGTGGACAATCTATTACTTTATCCCATTTAGCACCATTCGTAGATATTTCTAGACAAAAGCTAATTAGAGAAGTTCGTGATGAATTTGCTGCACAAGGCATAGTGGCTACAGCAGAACAAATTGCTAAGGTTGTTGAAATGCGTGTTAGAAATGAAGTGAAAAAAGGTTGTCAAATGATTCAGTATCAAGTCGTTACTTTAATGACTACAAACGGCCAAGCTCCTTTCGTAACAGTTTATATGTATTTAAATGAAGTACCAGCAGGAAGACTTAGAGATGACCTGGCTATGATTATAGAAGAAATGCTTCATCAAAGAATTCTTGGTGTTAAAAATGAAAAGGGTGTTTATATTACACCTGCCTTCCCTAAACTAATTTATGTATTAGAGGAAAACAATATATATAATACTTCAGAGTATTACTATTTAACTGAGTTAGCTGCTAAATGTACTGCGAAGAGAATGGTTCCTGATTATATTTCTGAAAAAGTAATGAAGAACTTAAAAATAAATGAAAATGGCGAAGGAGATTGTTATCCTTGTATGGGCTGTCGTTCCTTTCTTACGCCAGATACAACCATTCATTTAGGAAATATTGCAAATGCAGGAAATTATGTTGAAGGTAAGGGAAAGTATTACGGAAGATTCAATCAAGGTGTTGTCACTTTAAATTTAGTTGATGTTGCCTGCTCTTCAGGAAAAGATATGGATAAGTTTTGGAAATTGATGGAAGAACGTTTAGAACTTTGTTATAGAGCTTTAATGTGTCGTCACAAGAGATTACTTGGAACACCTTCTGATGTTGCTCCAATCTTATGGCAACATGGTGGTCTTGCAAGATTAAAGAAGGGTGAAGTTATCGATCGTCTATTATTTGATGGCTACTCTACGATTTCTTTAGGCTATGCTGGTTTAAGTGAATGCGTAAAGTATTTAATTGGAGAATCTCACACTACAGAAGAAGGCTCTAAATTAGGCTTAGAAATTATGCAAAAACTAAATGATGCTTGTGCTAAATGGCGTAAGGATACGAATATTGCATTCAGTGTATATGGTACACCACTTGAGTCTACAACATATAAGTTTGCAAAATGCCTTCAAAAACGCTTTGGAATCATTCCAGGTGTAACAGATAAGAACTATATTACAAACAGCTATCATGTCCATGTTACAGAGGAAATTGATGCATTTAGTAAATTAACCTTAGAATCTAAATTCCAAAAGCTTTCTCCAGGTGGAGCTGTAAGCTATGTTGAAGTTCCAAATCTACAAAATAATATTCCTGCAGTTATCGCTTTAATGCAACATATCTATGAAACAATTATGTATGCAGAATTAAATACAAAAAGTGATTTTTGTCAGTGCTGTGGCTATACAGGTGAAATTGTGATTGTAACAGATGCAGATGATAAATTAATTTGGAAATGTCCAAATTGTGGCAATACAGATGAATCTAAATTAAATGTTGCACGTCGTACTTGTGGCTATATTGGTACACAGTTCTGGAATCAAGGTAGAACTCAAGAAATCAAAGAAAGAGTTCTTCACCTATAATGAATTATGCAACAATAAAGAAATATGATATAGCCAATGGCTTAGGAGTTAGAGTTTCTTTATTTGTCAGTGGTTGTACACATCATTGTAAAAACTGCTTTAATGCTGTTGCTTGGGATTTTAATTATGGTAAATTATTTACCAAGGAAGTAGAAGATGAAATTATAACAGCATTAAAACAGCCTATGATTACAGGTCTGACTTTATTGGGTGGAGAGCCTATGGAACCTCAAAATCAAAGAGTGCTATATGAGTTTTTAAAACGTGTGAAAAAGGAAGTTCCTAACAAGGATATTTGGTGTTATACAGGATATACTTTAGAAACAGATTTATTAGAAGGTAAGGTTCATCTTGATATAACAGATGATATATTATCTATGATAGATGTTTTAGTGGATGGTAAGTTTGTTGAAGAATTAAAGGATATCACCTTGAAATTTAGAGGCTCTTCTAATCAAAGAGTAATTGATTTAAAAACTACTCTTGCTACAAATCAGATAACACTATTAAATTTTCGATAAATTGTGGCTTAAAATAACCACAATTTTTCCATTTTATGGTATAATCTTATTAGTTTAGAAAAAATAATAAATGAGGGATATTGTGAACGTATTAGAACGTATTAATGAATTAAAAGAAATATTAAATCAAGCTTCCTATGAATATTATGTTTTAGATCATCCAACATTAGAGGATTATGAGTATGATCGTTATATGGAGGAATTGATTCGTTTGGAAAATGAACATCCAGATTTAAGAACAGTAGATTCTCCTACAAATAAAATTGGAGGAGAAGTTTTAACTAAATTTGAAAAGGTTGTTCATACTTCAAAAATGATGAGTTTAAGTGATGCCTTTAGCTTTGATGAATTAAAGGATTTTGATGTTAGAGTAAAGAAGGAAGCTCCAACCGCAACCTATTGCTGTGAGCTTAAGATTGATGGTCTTTCTGTATCCTTAAGATATATTGATGGAGTATTAACCTTAGGTGCTACTCGCGGGAATGGTGAAATTGGAGAAAACATTACAAGTAATGTTAAAACAATTAAGAGTATTCCTCTAAGCTTAAAAGGAAGAGAAACGCTTGAGGTTCGTGGAGAAATTTTTATGCCTAAAAAAAGCTTCCATGCTTTAAATGAAGAGCGTGCCTTAAACGAAGAAGAGCTTTTTGCAAACTGTAGAAATGCCGCTGCAGGCTCTATTCGTCAGCTAGATAGTAAAATTGCTGCGAAACGTAATTTAGATGCGTTTTTATATTATTTATTAGATGATACAAGCTCTACGCAGGCAGAAGCCTTAGAGACGATGAGAAAGTTAGGCTTTAAGGTGAATACCTTATATCGTCATTGTCAGACAATGGAGGATGTTTTTTCCTACATCAATGAAATGGCAGAGGCAAGACCAGATTTACCTTATGATATAGATGGAATTGTTATAAAGGTGAATGAGAAAAACCTTTATCCGATAATAGGCGAAACTGTGAAATATCCAAAATGGGCAATTGCGTATAAGTTTCCACCAGAGGAAGTAAAGACAAAGCTCTTAGATATTACCTTCCAGGTAGGTAGAAGTGGTGTTATCACACCTGTTGCCAACTTTAAGCCTGTGTTTGTTCAAGGCTCCTTAATTTCTAAGGCTACTTTGCATAATGAGGATTATATTTTAGCCAAGGATATTCATATCAATGATACAGTACTTATCCGTAAGGCAGGAGATGTTATTCCTGAGGTTGTTCGTCCTGTTGTCGAAGACAGAAGCTCAGATGCCATTCCTTTTAAGATGATTGAGTTTTGTCCATGCTGTCATAGCAAGCTTGTGCGTAAGCCTTTAGAAGCAGATTATTTTTGTATGAATCCGGATTGTAGCGAGAAGCAGGTCAATCGTTTAATTCACTTTGCATCAAAACCAGCTTATAATATTGATTCCTTAGGAGATAAGCTTGTGTTACAGCTATTTGAGACAGGCTTTTTAAAGACAATTTCAGACGTATTTAGATTAAAGGATCATTATAATGAACTTATTACTTTACCAGGTCTTGGTGAAAAAAGTATTGATCACTTGCTTGAGGCAATTGAAGGATCTAAAAAGAACAATTTAAATCAACTCTTATTTGGACTAGGAATTAAACATTGTGGTGCTAAGATTTCTACTTTAATATGTAAGAATTTTAAGACTATGGATAAAATAATGAATGCTACATATGAGGAGCTTGCAAACATCAATGATATTGGAGAAGCTATCGCTTATGAGCTTACTGAGTTCATGAAGCAAGAGGAAAATAAAGCCTTAATAGAAGAATTAAAGCTATATGGCTTAAATATGGAATATCATATGGCTGATATTCATGAAAATTATTTTACAAATAAAAAATGTGTACTTACAGGTACTTTGGATTCTATGGGAAGAAGTGAAGCAAAAAAGCTTATTGAGAGCTTTGGTGGAAGCTTGTCTGAGTCAGTAAGTGCTAAGACAGATGTCTTGATTCTAGGAGCTAATCCTGGAAGTAAATATGATAAGGCAAAAAAGCTTGGAATCTATATTATGGAGGAACAAGAATTCTTATCTAAGATTAACGAATAAATTTTTGAGGTGGAGTATGGATTATATTACAATAAAAGGAGCTCGTGAAAATAATTTGAAAAATGTTTCTATAGAGCTTCCTAAGAATAAATTTATAGTAATGACAGGTTTATCTGGGTCGGGAAAATCCTCTTTAGCCTTTGATACAATTTATCAGGAGGGTCAAAGACGCTTTGTAGAATCCTTATCCAGCTATGCAAGACAATTTATTGGTTCTATGGATAAACCAGATGTAGATAGTATCGAGGGACTATCTCCTGCTATTTCTATTGATCAAAAATCTGCCAGCCATAACCCTCGTTCGACTGTAGGTACTGTAACAGAAATCTATGATTATTTACGTGTCCTTTTCGCAAGAATCGGTACACCTTACTGTCCTACACATCATATTCCGATTTCTTCCTTTTCTAATGAACAGATAGTAAATAAGATTTTAGAATTACCAGAGGGAACGAAAATCTTTATTACATCTCCTGTTGTTTTTAGAGAAAAAGGAGAGCATAAGGCAGTTTTTACAAAATATCTTCAAGAAGGCTTTGTAAGAGCTATAGTAGATGGAGAAACGATAGAATTAGATCAGCCCATTTCTTTAGAAAAGACAAAGAAGCATACAATTGAAATTGTGGTTGAACGTTTAATTTTAAAAGAAGGGGTACGTAGTAGAATCGCAGAGGCCGTAGAGCTTGCAGTCAAGTATTCTAAGGGCTATGTTCAGGTATATTCTAATAATGAACCTACCTTCTATTCTACCGTGCATGCGTGTCCAGAATGTGGCTATTCTTTGGCAACACTAGAACCGAGAATTTTTTCTTTTAACAACCCATTAGGTGCTTGTCCAGATTGTAATGGGCTTGGTAAGAAGCTAACAGTTTCTCCTGATTTAGTGATTGATGAGGATAAGTCCTTAGAAAAAGGTTGTATTGTACCTTATCGCAATCAAGATAAAGAAAACTTAAATAATGCAATGTTAGAACAAACCTGTAGCTATTATAATATAGATATGAAAAAGCCTTTTAAGGATTTAACTGAGGAACAAAAGAAGGTTATTCTTTATGGATCTAAGGATTTAATTAGCTTTAAATTGCGTTCTACAAGTGGTCGTATTCATGACAAAAGAGACTATTTTGAAGGAATCATCACAAACTTCCAAAGAAGATACGTTGAAACAAATAGTGATTGGATTAGAGACTGGATTGAAAGCTATATGGTAGAACATCAATGCTCCAGCTGTAAGGGAGCAAGACTAAATCCAAGCATTTTAAATATTTATATTGATGATAAAAATATTTATGATGTTTGTTCTATGCCGATTGATGAGCTTTATGACTGGTTTAAGGGATTAAGCTTGAGTGAAGAAAAACAAGTTATTTCTAAACTTGCTATTAAGGAAATTTGTGATCGATTAACCTTCCTTAAAAATGTAGGATTAGAATATTTAACCTTAAGTCGTTCTGCAGAGACCTTGTCTGGCGGAGAGGCTCAAAGAATTCGTCTTGCCACACAAATTGGGTCTAGATTAACAGGAGTGTTATACGTATTAGATGAACCCTCTATTGGTTTACATCAAAGAGATAATGCGAGATTAATTAAAACGTTAAAGGAAATGCGAGATTTAGGAAATACTTTGATTGTTGTTGAGCATGATGATGAAACAATGAAGGCCTGTGATTATCTTTTAGATATTGGTCCTAAAGCAGGCGTTCATGGTGGCGAGGTTGTAGCTAAGGGTACACCTCAAGAGGTTATGGAAAGCCCAAATAGTATTACAGGTGCCTATTTATCAGGGCGTATGAAAATTGAAGTTCCTGAGACAAGAAGAAAAGGTAATAAAAAATTTATAAAGATTGTTGGAGCTAAAGAAAATAATTTAAAGAATATAAATGTAACCTTCCCTCTTGGAGTGATTACCTGTGTTACAGGTGTATCAGGTTCAGGAAAGTCTACTTTAGTAAATGAAGTTCTATATAAAAATGCCTATGTAAAACTATATTCTGCAAAGAAGGTTTCTCCAGGAGAAGTTAAGAAAATAGAAGGTTTAGAAAATATAGACCGGATTGTGCATATTTCACAACAGCCAATTGGACGTACTCCTAGAAGTAATCCTGCAACCTATACAGGAGTCTTTGATGATATCAGAGACTTATTTAGTCAAACTACCGATGCGAAGATTAAAGGGTATGACAAGTCTAGATTTTCCTTTAATGTTAGAGGAGGACGCTGTGAGGCATGTTCTGGTGATGGTGTAAAAAGAATCTCCATGCATTTCTTACCAGATGTATTTGTTCCATGTGAGGTTTGTCATGGTACGAGGTATCAGCAGGAAACCCTAGATGTAAAATTTAAAGGTAAGAATATTGCAGATGTATTAGATATGACCGTAGAGGATGCAGTAGAATTCTTTGATGCTTTCCCTAAAATTAGGGCAAAGCTACAGACAATTTATGATGTAGGATTAGGCTACATTAAGCTTGGACAATCCTCAACTACCTTATCTGGTGGTGAAGCCCAGCGTGTTAAGCTTGCCTATGAATTACATTCTAAGATATCTCCTAAATCCTTATATATTTTAGATGAACCGACAACAGGCTTACATGTAGATGATATTAAGCGATTAATGGAGGTAATCTCAAGAATTGCTGATGCTGGAGCTACTGTTATCATAATTGAACACAATTTAGATGTAATAAAATTGGCAGACTATATTATTGATTTAGGTCCTGAAGGTGGAAATCGTGGTGGTACTGTCCAATTTGAAGGTACACCAGAGGAGCTTGTCAAAACGTGCAATTCCTATACTGCACAATATTTAAGACCATTATTGAAATAAAAATCTCTATTTTTAGAGATTTTTCTCTCTTGTTTAAGAATAGAAGTGATTTTATTTGCTAAAATAGGATTATTATTATATAATTATAGGGTATTATTTTTGTAAGGAGGTGTGAAGAAAAGATGAATGATGAAAAGAAAAACCAAATTAGGCATTCTTTAGAGTATGCAAAACAAAAATTAGAACAGCTTAAGGAAAATAATCCAAATGAAAATTATTCTGATTTAGAGCTTATGATTGAAAAAATGAATCTTATATTAAATGAAGAAGCTAAAGTATCTACTTTAAAAATAGTATTTAAACTTTTCATTTTTTCATTCTTGGCATATCTTTTTTGCACAATTAGTGTTGCTGTTGCTTTTGGATTTTCTTCCTCTTTACTGAATAATATTCCATCCTTTCATTTTTTCACCATTTTACCTTTAACTGCCTTAATTTACTTTTTAGGACTTCGAGTTATGAATTTTATAAGTAATAGAGCAACTCATCAACCCTTATTTTCTATGCTTATATTTGGTGTAATTTTTGTGATATGTGTAGCTTTTTTAGATAATTTATGTTTTCAGATTTGTGAGACCTTAGATAAATCCTTTTTGATGAGTTCAATTTTGTTTGTTATAACACTTTTAACAGATTTATTTGTCACTCAAAAAATGTATTTAAAAATATAGGAGACAAAATATATGGATTATATTACGATTGAACAGCTAATGAACGACAATAAGCTAGAATTAATTAGTGGGGCAAGTGGACTATCTAGACATTGTGTAGAAGATATGATTGCAAGACCAGGTTTAGAATTTACTGGTTTTTTCGACTATTTTGATCCAAAGCGTGTAGTATTAGTAGGTTCTAAGGATGCAACCTTTTTAAGTAAACAGGATCCGAAAATCATTGAGACAAATGTCCGTAAAATATTTGAATATAAGCCACCTTGTATTATTTTTAGTGTGAATGTTATTGTTCCCCAAATTTTTATAAAGCTTGGAGATGAATATGGTATTTGTGTCTTAAAAAGTAATTTAAGAACTACACCAACCTCTTCAAAAATTTATAATTATCTCCAAGAGCATTTAGCTGAAACCATCTCCGTTCATGGAACATTTTTAGATATTAATGGTATGGGGACACTGATTATCGGAAAAAGTGGAATAGGTAAATCTGAGACCTCCTTAGATTTGATTAAAAGAGGACATCAATTGATTGCCGATGATTTGGTAGAAATTATGGAAAAGGAACCGGGAAATTTGATTGGTAGAGCTCCTGAAATATTGAAACGTTATATGGAGATTAGAGGAATTGGTATTGTAGATGTTGTCACTATGTTTGGTGCTGGTGCGTACAGAGATTGTAAAAATTTACGTCTTGTAGTTGAACTAGAAGCATGGAATGAAGATAAATACTATGACCGATTAGGCTTAGAAGAACAAAAGATTAAGTATTTCAATACAGAAATCACTAAAATCACAATTCCTATTTTACCTGGTAGAACAGTTTCTTTATTAGTAGAATCTGCTGCAATGAACGAAAAGCTTAAGCTATTAGGACATAATGCTGCAGTTGAATTTATTCAAAAGGTAGACCAAAAGGCTTCCAAAGGAGGGAAGAATGATGATTAATTTTATAAATCCAAGCTTCTCTTTGTTTGGGCTTGAAATTCATTGGTATGCAGTATGTATTTTGATTGGAGTAATCCTGGCAGTTCTTGCGGGAGTACATGAAGGAAAGAAAATTGGTATTCCTAGTGACTATATTTATACGGGTGTAGTTATTGTACTTCCATGTTCTATCTTAGGTGCTCGTTTATGGTGGGACATTTTCAACGCCGATCATATTCATTCCTTTGTTGATGTGTTTGCAATATGGGATGGAGGATTAGCTATTCAAGGTGGTGTTTTAGCGGCACTACTTACTATTTATATCTATTGCAGAGTACGGAAATTTTCTTTTTATAGAATATTGGATGTAGTAGCTCCAGGATTCTTAATTGGTCAAATTTGTGGCCGTTGGGGAAACTTCTGTAATCATGAGCTTTATGGCCCTGTTGTAAAGAATGTAGAACTATTTAAAAATTTACTTCCTAGTTTTATTACCGAAAATATGTATATTACAGATTATGGGATTACTGCCTATCGTCATCCAACCTTTTTATATGAATCTTTATTGAATTTAGTTGGACTAGTGTTGATGCTAGTAGCTAGAAGAAAGTTTAAAAAACTAGAATCAGGTGACTTAATCGGTGGATATTTGGTTTGGTATGGAATTGTCAGAATTCCAATTGAAATATTAAGAAGCAATAGTGGCGCTAATGAAATCTTAATGGCTGGACCAATTCCAATGTCTATTTTAATCAGTATTATCTTTATTGTCTGTGGTATTGTATTTTTAGTAGCAAAACGATTTGTTGGACCAAGGACAAATTATCAAGAGCTTATGAAGACGATAAAAGAGAATCGCTATGATACAATCTTATTTGATTTAGATGGAACTTTATTAAATACAAGAGAATTAATTAATCGCAGTTTTGTTCATACTTTCAAGCATTTCCGACCAGATAAGGTATTGACAGATGAAGAATTAGATTCCTTCTTTGGACCTTCTTTGCGTCAGACCTTCTCTAGATTTAGTGAGGATGAAGAAGAGATTGAAGAAATGGTTAAGTATTATAGAGAATATAATGTTGCTGTCCATGATGAATTAGTTACAGCTTTTCCTGGTGCCAAGAGTTTAATTAAGGCTTTAGCCAGAAAAGGATATAAGGTTGGAGTAGTATCTTCAAAAAAGACAGATTTGGTAGAACATGGCTTAGAACTATTTGGTATGCTGAATAATGTTCGTGTAGTCATTGGAGAAGAGGATGTTAAGAATCCAAAACCAAATCCTGAGGGTATCCAAAAAGCGATGAGCCTGCTTCATAGTAAAAAGGCTTTATATGTTGGAGATGGTGTAGGAGACATAGAGGCTGGCAAGAATGCAGGAATAGATACGGTCGGAGTTTTATATTCTGATCGCAAGGAACAGATATTTGCTGCAGAACCTACTTATACAATAAATAGTTTAACAGATATTTTAATGATTTTAGTGGAGTAGAGTATGAGTTTTTCATTTGATGTAAAGGAAGATATTTTAAAATTGAATCTAGATGCTTCCTCACATCTTGTAGAGCTTGAGGGATGGCTAAGACTTGTTGGAGAAGTATATTTAAATCCTCTACGTCTTGTTTTTTCTAGTACAAATCTTCATATTCTTAGATATTATGTTGGCATTTTAAAGCAGTTATATAGTAATACAGCATTTGAGATTGTATCAAAACAACAACAGAACTTAAATCGCAAGACAATTTATAGTTGTATTATAGAATCTACTGCAGAAACGATTATTGAAGATATTAATTTGCTAGAGCCAATTTCTATCCATAAAGAAGAAATATTAAATGATCAAAATAAGTCTTTAGCTTATCTTAGAGGAGTTTTTTTAGCTAAAGGAAGTGTTAATAACCCAAATACCTCTAATTATCATTTAGAGATTTCCACAGACAAAGAGCTTGAAGCTCTTTTCATACAAAGACTTATGAATTTATATAATTTGAATGCTCGTATTGTTAAAAGAAGAAATCATCTTATTGTGTATATTAAGGAAAAGGATTGTATTGTGGAATTTTTGAGGCGTATTGGAGCGAATGTCACGATGAATGAATTTGAAAATGAAATTATTAAACGTGAGATTTCAGCAAACATCAATAGAACCTTAAATACAGATGTTGCGAATCAGCAGAAGACTAATCGCAGTTCAGCAGAACAAATGAAGTATATTACTTATTTAGAATATCATTATCCATTAGAACGCCTTGATGCAAAGCTTTTACTTGTGATGAAGGTTAGAAAGGAAAATCCTGAGGCCTCTTTAAATGAACTTGTCTATTTGATAAATGAAAGATATAATGAACAAATTACGAAGTCAGGACTAAATCATAGATTCCGCAAAATAAAAGAAATTGCCTTAGATTATAAGGCAAGAAAGGAAGCATAGTATGCGTGTTGGAATAGATTTAGTAGAGCATAAGGATATAGAAAATAAAGATGAACGATTTGTAAAGCATATTCTGACGGAACAGGAATATACATATTATACTAGTATTACAAATAAAAAAAGAAGGATAGAATATCTATCCTCTCGTTTTGCCTGTAAGGAGGCAATCTTTAAATGCTATCAAACTGGAGTAGCATTTCAAGACATAACTATCTTAAATGATAAGCTTGGTGCCCCATATGTTCTTATTCATAATAAGAAAGTTGAGTTGAGCTTAAGTTTATCTCACACAGATAATTATAGTGTAGCTATTGCTATTCTTCCATCAAGTGATGACGATTAGGTAAGAATAAAGCTACAACATTGAATAAGGCACATATTCCAATGAAAATATAGACAATTCTTGTTAGAACAGAGCCTTCTTGAAATAACCATGTAACAATATTAAAGTTAAATATTCCTACAACAGCCCATGCAATACCACCGATAATGGTGAATACAAGGGCTATTTTTTGTATTATAGACATTTCTTTATTTCCTCCTTTATACATAGTTTTAACTAAAAAAGAATAGTTTATGCATAGTTCTTTTGATTAAAGCATATTGTTTAGTGATTATAAAAGATGGGTGGAAAAATGAAAAAAATATTTGGTTTAATTTTATTGAGTTTATTAGTATTAGTAGGATGTAAAAACAAAGACAATGTTGACGAGGTTAAGAAGGTTACCAATTACTTATCTGGGTTAAGTTCTTATAGCCTAACTTCTAGGATGACAATCCAAAGACCAGATAAAAACGTAAGTGTCAATGTTGCAGTGGATTATTTATCTCCATCATACTACAAGGTTAGCTTTAAGGCGGATAATGAACAATTGATTATTAAAAATGATACAGGTGTTTATGTGATTACACCTTCTTTAAATAAGGAATTTCGCTTTGATAGTAACTGGCCACTAAATAGTTCCCATGCATATTTGCTTGAGGCTATCAATAAGGATATTAAGGCAGATGCAGAGGCTACAGGAAGTTTAGATGGAACAAATATTGTTATAGAGTGTAAGATTACGCATAAGACAAATCAAAAATTAAATAGAATGAAGTATACCTGTGATGCAAACCTCAAGCCAAAAAAGACTGTATTCTTAAATGAAAAAAATGAAGAATGTATTGTTGTTGATTTTGATACATTTACGCCAAATAGTAATTTAGGTAAAGATAATTTCAATGAAAAGAAATATTTAGGTACACAGGAAGAAAAGCCTAGTGAAGAAGAAACTTCCTTGACATTTACTGCAGGGTTTGTTGTGGAAGGTAGTGAATTAGCCTCTAGCAGTAAAAAGGATGATACTACAATTCTATGCTATAGTGGAGAAAGTGCATATACAATCATAGTATCAAAAGTAGAGGTAACCGATGAGGTTGTTGCAATAGACACTTATACAGATGTTGAAATTTTATCTTGTGGATTAGGCTTCATCAATGATAATACAATGAAGTTCTATAATGGAAATTATGAAATAACGATATTTTCAAATCAGTTGACTATAGATGAATATATTAATATTGCAGATAGTATTACATTAGCATAATAATAAGAAAGTCATCCTTTAAATAAAATTTTAGGATGACTTTTCTTTTTGCCAATTTTTGCTACCATATTAAAATTTGCCTTTTATAATATGGCCTTTAAAAGAAAAAAACTATGTGATAGAATAGAGTTGTGCAAAAAAATGCATCAAAATATGGTAAAGGTTTGAAAAAATAGTGTTTTTTCTTGAAATTTTCACTATTTTATCTTATAATATATAAGACGCAAAAAATAGGAGGGATTAACCTTGGCAAGAGCAGTTCGTAAGGTATCTCGTGCAAAAACGAAGGACCAAAAAAGGGAAACTAAAGTAAATAAAAAACTACTTATAATTATCATATCAATTGTTTTAGTAATTGGTATAGGTTTAGGAGTAGGGCTTGGAATATATTATGGAAGTCAAAAGGATAATACATATGTTTCAGACAAAGTATATTTTAATGAAGAAATTGCTATAGATGATGAGCACAAGGTAAGCTTTAATAAAGAGAATTATCAATCTATTGTAAGATATTTAGATCGTGGTGATAATGCAGAAGAAATCTTTATTTTTGTTTATGATGGCGAAGCATTCTATGCAGATGAATTAGATGAAGAGCATTATGATAAGGATTATGTTGAATTGATTACTCGTATAGCTCAACTTCAATATGAGATTGATAAGGCAAAAGAAAAAAATGTATCAGTAGAGCTATATATTGTAGATGTAGCAGTATATAATTCCTCAAACTCAAGTATTTTATTTGATTCTGCATTTGGATCTTTTTATTCTGATGATGAGTTGAATTATAGTCCAGCATTTATATATCTTAAAGATGGTAAATATCAGCAGAAGGTTGAGTATGAGGATGATAAGCTTGGCAAACAAAGTCATATTATCTCCACCAGTTCATGGACAGATATTTTAAATTCATCTGTTAAATATGCGATTAATTATTTAGATACATTATAGAAAATAACTAGCCTTCTTTTATGGAGGCTTTCTTTTCATTATACGAGGAGGAATTAAAAATGAATGAGGAAATTATTAAAACTATTGCGAAAGAACTTAAAGTTAAAGAAGAACAAGTTAAAGCCGTTTTGGAATTGTTAGAAAATGATGCTACTGTAGCCTTTATCGCAAGATATAGAAAAGAGGTTACGGGAGGCTTAGATGAGGAACAAATTCGAATTATTGATGATGAGTATCAGTATGGACTTTCTTTACAAAAGCGTAAGGATGATGTCATTCGTTTGATTGAAGAAAAAGGATTAATGACTGATGAACTTAAGGAAGATATTCTTAAAGCCTCAAAGCTAATTGAAGTAGAGGATTTGTATCGTCCTTATAAGGAAAAGAAAAAAACAAAGGCCACTACAGCGATTGCTTTAGGATTAGAGCCTCTTGCAGATATTATGCTAAGTCTTCCACGTACAGGAGATAAAACAGAAATTGCCTCTGCTTACATTACAGAAAAGGTTCCAACGGTTGAAGAGGCAATCACTCAAGCTAAATATATTGTTGCTGAGAAAATTTCTGATAATGCAGAATATCGTAAGCATATTAGAGAGGCAGCTTTAAAATATGGTACAATAAGCTGTAAAAAGAAAAATAATGAATTAGATCCAGAGGAAAAATATAAGAATTATTATGAGGCAACAGAAAAATTAGCCTTTATTAAGCCTCATAGAGTTTTGGCAATCAATCGGGCGGAAAATGAAGATGTGATTACAGTTACTGTTGGATTACAGCCAGAGCGTGATGTTGAGCATATTCGCTATAATGTAACACATAATTACAATTCTATTTTCAATGAAGAATTGGTTGATTCTATTGCAGATGCATATAAGAGATTAATAGCCCCTTCTATTCAAAGAGAAATTCGAGTGATTTTAACGGAAAAGGCAGAAGAACAAGCTATTCATATTTTTTCTATTAATTTGCAGCATCTATTGCTACAGGCTCCTATGAAGGGGCATGTTGTATTAGGCGTTGATCCAGCGTTTCGTACAGGCTGTAAGCTTGCAGTAATTTCACCAAACTCTAAGGTTTTAGAAATTGGTGTGATTTATCCAAATGAAAAAGCAAAGGGTGCTTCCGTTGATCCGAAAGTATTAGAGCGTTCAAAGAAAACGATCATTGATTTAATTACAAAATACAAGGTAGAAATCATTGCAATAGGTAATGGTACAGCTAGTAGAGAAACAGAAAGCTTTATTGCAGAAGTCATTAATGAAAACCATTTGCCAGCTAAATATGTAGTTGTTAGTGAGGCTGGTGCTTCAGTGTATTCTGCATCCCCTTTAGCTATGGAAGAATTCCCAGATTTGTCAGTTGAACAAAGATCAGCAATCTCTATTGCTAGAAGAATTCAAGATCCACTTGCTGAATTGGTTAAGATTGAACCAAAATCGATTGGTGTAGGACAGTACCAGCATGACATAGCTCAAAATAGATTAAGTAAATCTTTAGAGGATGTGGTTGTAGATGCAGTTAACAAGGTAGGGGTTAATTTGAATACTTGTTCCCCATCCTTATTAAGTTATGTATCTGGATTATCTAAAGGTGTTGCTAAAAACATTATTGATTATCGAGAGAAAAATGATAAATTTCATAGCCGAGAAGAATTAAAGAAAGTTGCTAAGCTAGGACCAAAAACATATGAACAATGCGTTGGATTTTTAAGAATTCTTGATGGTTCAAATCCTTTAGATATGACTCCAATTCACCCTGAAAGTTATGATAAGGCAGAAGCAATTTTGAAAAAAATGAATTTAACTGCGAAGGATATTGGAAGTGAGGAAATGTCTAAAGCAGTGGCTAATTTGGACAAAGAAAGCTTGCATAAAGAATTTTCTATTGATATGTATACTTTAAATGATATTTTAGAAGCCTTTGTAGCGCCTTTAAGAGATATTCGTGATAGTTATCCGGGATTAAAGCTAAGAAGCGATATAATGCATTTTGAAGACGTTAAAATAGGCGATGAACTCGACGGTGTTGTTCGAAATGTCGTTGATTTTGGTGCCTTTATTGATTGTGGAGTTAAATATGATGGATTGCTTCATGTTTCCAAAATGTCTCAAAAGAAAATAAATCACCCTGCAGATATATTAAACGTTGGTGATGAAATACATGTATATGTTATTGATATTGATTATGAAAGACATAAAATGGCACTTGCCTTATATAAAATGTAATTAAAGCAAACCAACAAGATATTATGAGGAAAACACTAACTTATAAATCT
>JAMPGQ010000037.1 GCA_023663825.1 Anaeroplasma bactoclasticum | reverse complement strand
CCTACTAAAAGCATTCAACTTTACCTGAATTCAAAAATGGGGAAACTCAAAAAAAATTATGTATTGAAAATCAATTTGATTTATGCTATGATTAAAATGGTCGAAAGTGTGATTGAAAATGTAAATTGAGGAGAAAGTATTTTAGAATACAAGTTTGTAAGAATGTTGAAGTTTGCTAGAACGATAGAATCAATAAAAGATGCTGAAAATTTTTGTAAAAACATTTTGTTTTATAATGAAAAATTAGATAAAAATGCAATTGAAAAAATTTTTGATTTAGAAGTTATTCAAAAAGAATTCGACGAAAATTCATCAACGATGTATTATATAGCTAATCGTTTGGAACGTTGGAGAGATGATAAAAAAAGAGAAGAACTCAGAGAACAAATTGCCAAAGAATGCATTAGTTATAGAAGATTGGATGATGAAAAATCTGTACGCCTTGGTAAAGGTGGGTTTTATCCGAATACAGAACTAAAAAGAGAAAGAATATTTTATTGTTTGATTGGATTGCCAGGATCTGGCAAATCGACTATATCATCAAAACTTTCTGATTATACTGGCTCATTCTATTTAGATAGTGATATTGTTAAACGAAAAATACCTGAATTTAAATCTACAACACAAGGATCTCTACTTGTGCATGAAGAATCTAATTATATATTACGCTCTTCAAAGACTGCACCTAAATATAATATTATGAATAATATTCTTAGGAGTGGTGCAAATATTGTTTATAATATGGTTGGAAATAGTTATACTTGGCTAAAAACTGTTTTGGATGTAATCAAGGAAAAAGGGTATTCTATAAAACTGATTCTTGTTGAATTAGATAGAGTAAAATGTGTAAAACGCGTATATAAACGTTTTTGTGAAACAAAAAGATATATCTCGTTGCCTTTGATTTTTGATGGATACTCAAATGATCCAACAATTACATATTATAAAATGATTGAAAATGGTTATGTTAAAGAGTATGCACATCTTTCTAATGATGTTGAACTTGGGAATAATCCTAATGTGATAGCAAATACGATTTCTGGTATTGATTTTAGAGCTGTTTTTAATTTTCAAAATAGGGAGGAACAAAAAAATGAAAAAAAGCAATTTGAAAAGAAGTTTGAAAACCAAGCGGTTTGATTTAAAGGGGGACAGCTATGAGGAGGAAATAAAAGCTATCATACGAAAAGATGAGTCAAATGAAGATTTAAGAGCATTGGTAGAAGGACTAAAAGCTTTAAATATGGAAGAAGAACCATTCTTTAAGATTTCTTTTTCTAATAATGAAAAGGATGTTAAAGATTCTCCTTTAATCATAGTGGCTTCTTAACTCAAACTTATATTTTTGATATAAAAAAAGAACTATAGAATTCTAGCTTTAAAACTGGATTTTATAAACAGAATCCGCTTTTTTTAGTGTGTTAGACATGGAACATTAAACGAATAGCCTCGTCTTTATAAAGTCGAGGCTATTGTTATGTTGTTAATATTTTTTTAGAATATCGTGGTGTCCTATATCAACAAGGATAATTATTGTATCACCTTCATAAAACCAAATTATCCTTATATCCATATTCACGCTACATTCAAACAAATCGCCCGTTCCCTGTATGCGTTTCGTGCGAAGGGACGGATGCATAGGATTTTTGGAAAGAAGCGTTAGTTTGTTTCGCAACTGCTTCTTTTCGTTTTCGTTCAAATCTTTATAATGCTTTTGAAATCTGTCGGTAAAAGTAATATTGAATGCCATTATAAATTCTCCAATTTATTGAATAGCGCATCAACACTATCGAACACGGGCTTTTTACCGCTTGCAATATCCGCTTTCAATTCGGAAATTTCGTTATGCAATTTATCTACATATCCTTTGGGATATACCGTTACGGGCATAAGACAAATAACACCATCATATTCATATACATCCAATTTATCACCTTCCGCAAGTCCCAAACTTGTAACGATTTCTTTGGGTATGGTGATTTGAGATTTAGTGCGAAGTTCCACCAACATAATTTCCACCTCCATAAAGTAAGAATTTCCAACTTTCTCACTAATAGTATATGCTATTTCTTTGCTTTTGTCAACGGGAGTGAGAAAATTTTTGAGGGCTTTTTCTTTTTTATACCCTTATTTCATTTCGGATAAACTCAAAAATGTTTATTTTTTCTATGCATTAAAAAGTACTGATATCAGTCGTTATGTGCATCAATGCTTATTAGTATGGCATTGGACAAATTGAGTTTGAAAAGGTATGAAGACCCTTTTAAGGGTCCACGCTAAAGTAATACGAATACTCCTCTAGGAGTAGCAAAATATGTCAAGCCAATAAA
This sequence comes from Anaeroplasma bactoclasticum, assembly GCA_023663825.1. Classification (GTDB taxonomy): domain Bacteria; phylum Bacillota_I; class Bacilli_A; order Acholeplasmatales; family Anaeroplasmataceae; genus Pelethenecus; species Pelethenecus bactoclasticus_A. The sequence continues at coordinate 20,836 of JAMPGQ010000037.1, read as the reverse complement.
GGCTTGAACAAAGTAAAAGCCAGCGCCTTTTGGCGCTGGTCGGTATTAAAGCCTAATGGGCTTAGTAACACCCTTTTGAAGGGTGGTTATGATTTATGCTTGATTATATTTATTTTTAATATATTGGTCAATCTCTTCAGCAACCTTTTTCGTTGCTGCAACAGCCTCAACAACTGTTCTAGCTCCAGATACTACATCACCTGCTGCATAAACACCAGGACGAGTAGTAGCACCTTTATCTGAGGTTTCAATTAAGCCTCTTTGGTTTGTATCAATCTGTTTTGTATTTTTAACGATATTGGTTTGTGCACCTTGACCTATCGCGATGATAACAGAAGAACTATTGATCTTGTAAGGATGCTCTGAATCATTTTTATAGGTTATGGTTCCATCTTCATTTTCTATCTTTAGAACAGGTTCAACAATGATTCCATCTGGTTCAATTTTTATAGTGTTTAGATAGTAGTTCATCTTAACACCATCAACCTCAGCAAGCATCAATTCTTCTTCAAGAGCTGTTACCTCTTCACGTCCACGGAAGAAGATGATATCCACCTTAGCTGCAGTTTTTCTTAAAATTGTTCTTGCAGCATCCATTGCTACATTACCTGCACCTATAATAACAACATGATCTCCTAAATTATTATAGGAATCTGGATTCTTTAGGAAGTCAATTGCAAAGTGAACATTTCCTAATGTTTCACCAGGTATTCTTAAACGGTTTGGTTTCCAAACACCAGTACCAATAAAGATTGCATCATAGCCATCTTCAAACATATCATCTATGGTTACAGTAGGTCCTATAAGTGTATTAGGTCTAAATTTGATTCCTAAGTCACTCATACGATTTAATAATTTATCTAATATAGATTTAGGTAATCTGAATTCAGGGATACCATAACGGAGAACACCACCAATCTTATCCTTAGAATCAATGATAGTTACATCATATCCCTTTTGGGCAAGAATAATGGCTAGTGTAAGTCCGGCAGGACCAGCACCTATGATTCCTACCAAATGTCCATTTTTTTCTCCTGGTTGGAGTTTAGCCTTATCTAAGAAGAAGCTAGAAATATAATTTTCAACTTCAAAAAATTTAATTGGAGAGCCTTTATGATTTAAAACACAATGTCCCATACAATTTTTTTCATGTGGACAGATAAGTGAACAAACTGCAGAAAGCGGATTGTTTTCAAACAGCATAGCTCCAGCTTCATCCATTTTTCCATCTAAAAACATTTGCATAATTGTAGGAATTTCAGTTCGAACTGGACACCCTTCCTTACATAATGGTCGTTTACATTTTAAGCAGCGCTGTGCTTCTTGTATAATATCACTCATTATTTTCACCTCATATTCCTTATTATACCCTTTTTTCTAACAAATTGAAAGCGTTTTATTTATTTTCTTATCACATTTGTGATACAATTATAGTATGAAGCAAAATGAACTAATTATGAATGTAGAAAAAGAAGATATTTTATCGGAAATATTGAAGAACAACGTTTCAAAGCGATTTTATCGTTTTTTAAAGTATAGTAAAGCAGAGGTTCTTGTGAATGGAAAATCTTTAGAATGGTATAAAAAGGTATCTAAAGGTTCTAAAATAAAAGTGATTTATGCAACCTTGGATAAAGAAATTGATTGGCCTAAAACAGAGAAGTTACCTAGAATTGTTTTAGAAACTGACCACTATTTGATTGTAGATAAAGAGCCTAATCTTTTGACCATTCCAACTAAGGGAAATCCCAACAGCTTATATCAGCAGTTAGTAGCTTACTTAGGGGAACAGGATATTCATATTTTGAATCGTTTGGATAAGGAGACAAGTGGTCTTGTTGTAGTTGCAAAGGATCGTTATGCTGCAAGTCTTTTAGAGCCTACCCATAAGCACATTGTAAGAAAGTACTTATGTATGGTAGAAGGAAAGGTTGAAACATCATCTACCATTCGGAATTATATTGCTAAAGAGGAAAACTCCAATAAGAGATATGTAAGTGAGGAAGGAAAGCTTGCGATTAGTCATTACCATAGTTTAGAGGCTAACGAAAAGGTAAGTCTTTTGGAATTTGTTTTAGAAACAGGAAGAACCCATCAAATCCGAGTCCATACAAGTCATATGGGACATCCTATTGTTGGAGATAAGCTTTATGGTGGTAAAGAAAATCCAGTTTTATGTTTAACTAGTTATAGTGTAGAATTCATTGACCCTTTTACAAATGAGGAAATCAAGTGTTCTATAGAAAAGGAGTGGTAGGATGGAAGAGGATAAAAAAAGAAAATTCAAAATGATTCGTATCGTTATTCAGTTAGTTCTTATTGGACTTCTTTTAGGCTTGGCTATATATGCCTGTGTAGAATTATATCCCATCTTTCATCGTATGCAAAAGGATGAAGCATATTTAGAGGAGGTTTTAACCTCAATTCGTTCCTATGGTAATATCAGTTGGTTGATTCTTATTGGTATGCAGATTATTCAAACGGTATTAGCCATTATTCCTGCAGGACCAGTAGTCATTCTTACAGGGATGCTTTATCCACCTTTAATTGCAATAATTATTTGTTTGGTTGGGGAAACGCTTGGTGCATTATTAGTTATTGGCTTGGTGAAACTATTTGGCTATAGTTTTCTTTCTTTATTTGTTGATCCAGAAAAAACAAAGAAATTTAAGCTTTTAGAAGATGGAAAGCGTTGTGGAGTTTTAATGTTTTCGTATCTATTAATTCCATTTTTGCCTAAAGATCCAGTTGCTTTTATTGTGCCATTTACCAAAGTAAAGGTTAGATATTTTATTCTTATCAATATTTTTGCAAGACTTCCTATGACTATCGTATCTGTACTTTTTGGTAACTCTGTAATTACTGGAAACTATATAGTAACCGTCATCATTGCTTCTATCAGCTTTTTACTTTCAATTTTATGCTTTGTTTTTAATAAAAAAATTGTTGCATGGTTAGATAAATTTACTTCAAAAAAATCTAAATCTGAGGTTGAATAATTACATAAATTTTTGTTCATACTATTCTTGAAAGGAAGAAGAGTATGACAAACGTAAATTGTAATGTTAAGATGTGTGGGTATAATGAAAACTCTAAATGTGCAAAGAAGCATATCAATGTGGAAGGACTATTCGCTAAGAGTAAGATTGGCACCTTCTGCCAAAGCTTTAAAAATCCACATAATTCTGATATTTTAATTTCAGAAATGGCAAAAGAAATGTCTGCCGAGCCTACATCACTAAAGGTTTTATGTAGCGCAAATTACTGTATTCACAATGAAAATAATGAATGTGTAGCAAAAGAAATCAGTATTGGTAATGCAAATGCTAGCTACCGCAGTGAAACAGAATGTGACAGTTTTAAAGCCCGTTAAAGAAATCTTTTAAATTAAAAGAAAATAATTCAGGGTGAAATTGTACACCATAGATAGGTAGAACTTTATGCTTTATGACTTCAATTTCACCATCTAAACTAGTTCCTAAAGCCTCTAAATCAGGTGCTAGTCTATCAATGCTTTGATGGTGGAAGGAATTGACAAAGAAATATTTTCCATTGACTTTAATGAAATGATTTTCATTAGAGTGATGTCTAATATCCTGTTTTAATGTTCCTCCTAAAAAAACATTGATACTTTGAATACCTCTACAAATCCCTAGTAGAGGTTTTTTTGTTTGGTATGCATATTCAATTATTTTTTTATCAAGCAGATCCATTTCCATACTGACATATTGTGACGCATAATTTTTTTGATTATAGTATTTTGGATCTATATCATATCCTCCTGGAAGTAAAAAGGCTTCAAAGGAAGATAAATCAGTCTCATAAGTTATAAAATCATAGGTATGTCCATAGCTTTTAAGCATATATAAATAGCTTTGATGAACAAAATAATCTGTTTCATTCTTACGTATTGCAATCCCAAATTTCATACATATCACCTATCTTAAGTATATTGATAAGTTTTAGGAATTATGAGATAATAGAACAGGTGATGTTTATGATAGAAGCAATCAAAGAAAAATTAAAGGAATTGTCTACAACTAAAACACAAAATTTTTCTAGTAGGCTGATTCCTAATAGTCTTCCAATAATAGGATGTAGGTTTCCAGATCTAAGGAAGTTATCAAAGGAAATCTGCAAAGGAGATTATCAGGTGTTTTTAAAGGAATATGATGCAAGCTCATTTGAACTAGAGCTTTTATATGCCTATGTGATTTCTACTGCCAAAATGAGTATAGAAGATAGAATTAGTCAGTTAAGAAAATTTGTTCCAGCCATACTAGATTGGGCAGTTTGTGACGGCTTGATTAGTTCATTAAAGTGTACGAAAAAATATCCTAAAGAAATGCTGAAGTTTATTTTAGAATACCAAAATAGTCATCAGGAATTTGAGGTGCGTTTTTTAGCAGAGATGCTGATGACTTATTATCTTACACCAGAGTATGTTGAACAGGCAGTTTTGATTATTCTTACTTTAGATATAGAAGCATATTATGCGAAAATGGGAGTTGCCTGGTTTATTGCAACGCTTATGATAAATTATAAAGAAAAAGCTTTTTATCTTCTAAAACAAATAGATGACCCAATCACAATAGGTATGGCTATTCGCAAAATTAGAGATTCCTATAGAATATCAAAAGAGGATAAAGAAGAGGTTTTATTCTATAAGAAATAATTTTTTTGATAAAAAATACAATATATTTAGGAAATGATTAAATTTTCTTTTGAATTAGATAGATATTATGATATAATACAAGCAAATATGTTTTAAAACGAGAAAGGAGAAACGTATGGATCAAAAAATTGCAAAAAGAATTATATTAGAGTGTCTTACAACTGGTGGAGATTACGCTGAAATCTTTTTAGAGGATACAGTTAAAAACTCTATTAGAAGAGTAGGAGAACAAATAGAGGATATCAATGCAAGTCATCTTTATGGTGCTGCAATTCGTATTCTAAAGGAGAATGCTGAAGTTTATGGATATACTAATGATGTTAGTGAAAAAGGTTTATTAAAGCTTGCAAGAAGTTTAAGAACTGCTTATCATAGCAAAGTCGTTATTTCTGATTTTGACTTTGTAGATTGCCAAACTTCTAAGGATACTGATTTTAAAATATTATCTAAGGATATACCAAATTCAAAGAAGTTAAGTTACCTAGAAACTTGTACAAATACAATTGCGGCATACAGTCCTAAAATTGTACAGGCAATTGCAAACTTTACAGATGAAACACAGGTTGTAACTGTTGTAAATAGTAAGGGTGTTTATAAAACGGATGTAAGAAATCATCAAAGAGTAGGAGCTATTGCTATCGCAAGTGATGGTAAATCAATGGAACAAGCTACTAATACCTATGGTGGAAATTTTGATATTTCAAATTTTGATACCTTTGATTTTGTTAGCTTTTCTAAAGAAATCGCAGAGGCTGCCGTTGAAACACTTTCTGCTGATGAAATGGTTGGCGGTGTTTATGATGTAGTAATTCATAATGCTTTTGGTGGCGTTATTTTCCACGAGGCCTGTGGACATGCCTTAGAGGCAACCAGTGTTGCTAAAGGAATGTCTGTGTTCTGTGGTAAGATGGACCAAAAAATTGCTGCAGATTGTGTTACCGCTATTGATGATGGTACAATCCCTAATGAATGGGGTAGTGCCAATATGGATGATGAAGGTAATCCAACAAAGAAAAATGTATTAATTGAAAATGGTATTTTAAAGAGCTATATGGTCGATATGCGTAATGGTAGAAGAATGAATGCAGAACCTACTGGTTCTACAAGACGTCAAAGCTATCGTTTTTCACCTACCTCTAGAATGACGAACACCTATATAGCAAATGGACCATATACCCCAGAAGAAATTATTGCAAATACGAAATATGGTTTATTTGCAAAAACAATGTCTGGTGGATCAGTAAATCCTGCAACAGGAGAATTTAACTTCTCTGTTGGTGAGGCATTTATGATTGAGGATGGTAAGCTTACAAAACGAGTTAAGGGTGCAACCCTTATCGGCAATGGTAAAGATACCATTATGAATATTGATATGGTTGGAAACAACCAAAGCTTTGGTTATGGAATGTGTGGTTCATCCTCTGGTAGTATCCCAGCATGTGTTGGTCAACCAACAATCCGTGTAAAACAAATGACTGTTGGTGGAAATGGAGGAAATAAATAATGAATTTTGAGAAATTAAAAAAGGCAGCCTTAAAGGCTGGCATTACAGATATTGAAATTTATGAATCTGCCTCTAATAAAGTAGAAATTTCTATGTTTAATGGTGTTGTTGAAGATAATGTATCCTCATCAACAAAAGTATGTGCGATTCGTGGTGTATACCAAAATCAGCTTGTTACGGTTTATGAAGAAAACTGTGATGATGAAATGATTCCATCTGTAATTGAAAGAATTAAGGATAATTGTACTATTAAAAATCAAAAGGATCCTTTCTTTATTTATGGAGGGGATAAAGAGTATCCAAGCTTAAAAGAAAAAACTTATGATTTTGATAATTACACCTTAGAGGATAAGATAAAGCTATGTACAAATTTAACTACATTAATGAAACAACAAAGCTCTTACGTTCAAATGACTGAAGTGTCTTATCAAGAAGAAGAAAATATAGTTACAATCGTTAATTCAAATGGTCTAGACGTGAAAAGACACTCTAGATATGCATTTTTAGTTGCAGAGGCTGTTTGTGTTAAGGATGGAGAAACAAAGACAGGCTTTGATTATATCCGCCTAGATAATTTAAAAGATGTAGATATAAATTCTTTAGCTAAGGATGCAGTAGAATCTGCTGTATCTACATTCGGGGCAGATAGTATTACCTCAGGTGCTTATCCAGTCGTATTAGATAAGAAGGTAGTAAGCAGTTTATTAGGCGCTTTTGCCAGTGTTTTCTCTGCTGAAGCAGTATTAAAAAATATGTCCTTTTTAAAGGATAAGGTTGGACAAAAAGTCTTTGGAAGTAATATCACTTTAATGGATGATCCACTTTCTTTAGATGCCCCTAGCCAAGCTGCTTTTGATGATGAGGGTGTTGCAAGCTATACAAAGGCTGTAGTAGAAAATGGTGTATTAAAGACATATCTTCACAATTTAAAAACTGCAGCCATGATGAATGTTAAATCTACAGGAAATGGCTACAAATTAGGAATTCAATCTAATGTTGGTGTTCAGCCCTCTAATTTTTATTTAAAGGCTGGAGATACTTCTTTAGAGGATATGTTTGAGCAGGTTAAGGATGGAGTTTATATTACATCTGTATCAGGTCTTCATGCAGGATTAAGTCCAGTGAGAGGATCATTTAATCTTCAATCTAGTGGTTTTATGATAGAAAATGGAAAGAAAACAAAGCCTGTTACTTTAATAATTTTATCAGGAACCTTACAGGAGCTTTTAAATAATGTAACTGCAGTTGGAAATGATTTTGAATTCAAGAGAGGAGTCGGTGCGCCTAGTCTTATGGTAAAGTCTATGGCCATCTCAGGAAAATAATATGGAATGCTTTAGAATGCGTCAAAGTTATAGCTATATAGGTGATTTAACAGATTTTTTAATTCAAAATGAACAAAGAATTAAAAATCTTATGATTGATTATGAAATTCAATCTAAAATAGATACATTGCAAGATGGTAGAGAAGTAAAAAGTTTAATGTTTACTAAACAAAATGTAACTGTTCGCTTTTTACCAAATCGTATTGATTATACCTATGCTTTACCAACACCTACTACTGATCCAAATGTAATGTATAATGCAGCAAAGGAATACTTTAAATTATTCTCAGAAATCTTTTATAATGTGGAAGCACAGAGAGTTGCAATTGTGAGTCAAGGATTTATTAAGAATGAAAATAATGAGGCAATTGCTGATTTCCATTCTAAAATGGGATTGACTTCAGTATTTGGAATGTCCAATGAACTACATTTCAAAATAAATAATCCTAAAACACTTTATGAACCAATCAATTCTGTTCTTAACGTGGATATGGGAGAAGCTAAAAATAATAAAACACAAGAAACAATGAAAGTTTTATTAGTAAGTATTGATGTAAATACATTAGCTTCAAATACAACCCCACGATTTAATCCTATCGACTTTGAAGGAGATTTCAAGGAATTATATGATGAGGTAGAAGACAAGCATAGATGCTTAGGTATATATTAAAATAAATATATACAAAAAAGTCTGTGAAATATCAAGGTTTCACAGACTTTTTTAATAGAATAAATTTTGTATATTACTTAACAATTGTACCAAATACTTGACCAGCTAAAGCTCCTGCATTAGATTCATCAGTATCAACATGCATTGCTAAAGCATAGGAAGGAGAAACACGAACTACTGTATCACCAAACACTAATGATCTTCCTGTTTCACTTGTAACCTTAACTTCTACGATTTGGCCATTTTTAACGCCAAATTCTAAAGCATCTGTTGGAGTCATATGTACATGACGCTTTGCAACGATTACACCTTGAGTAAGCTCAACCTCACCAGCAGGGCCAACGAGCTTACAAGGAGCAGAACCAGCAACATCTCCAGATTCACGGATTGGAGCAGTAATACCTAATGTACGAGCATCAGATAAAGAAACTTCAACCTGATCTTCCTTTCTTTCTGGTCCTAAAATAGAACAATTTAATTCTCCCTTAGGGCCTACAACCTTTACTTTTTGGTTAGATGCAAATTGTCCAGGTTGAGATAACATTTTCTTGACCTCTAAAACGGCACCCTTACCAAACAACTTTTCTAAAGTTTCCTTTGTAACGTGTACGTGTCTAGCACTTGTTTCAATGATAAATTCTTTCATAAATTCATTAATCCTTTCAAAATTAATATTTTACTCTTTTATTATACCATAAAAAATAAAAATTGCACCTATTTTATTTTTCCTCTAATTCTTTTCTTTTCAAATCCTCTGTATATCTTTTTGAATAGGCTTTATAAATTAGATACATATAGGGTAGACCTAAATTGGTTTCTATGAGTGAATTGATGATAAGAGTTTTAAAACTAGCTTCATTAAGAGGTCTTATTCCACCAACAAATAAAGCTGCTTCCCAAGCAAATTGAACAGATATACCAATGGCTAAAAGCCACAAAATGTTAATTTTTTCTTTTTTGGTAACTAAATTATAAAGGAGAATTCCAAAATAACCTAAAAGAAGTATGATTGCCATTACAAAATGGTATTGATTTGTAGTACGATAGGTCATAATCATGTTAGTTTGGTCTAAAGAAGCAATTTGTGGAGCAACTAACCACCATATGAGGATTAGAAGTAGCCATTCCTTTAAATGGTGATCTTTTTTAAGACATAGCCAGATGTATGCAAAGTTTGTAATTCCATAGGAAAAACTCATCCATAAAAGCACCCAGAAAGTAATGATTTCGCTTTCACTCCCGTTAAACGTTATAACTCTGCTATGACTAATGAAATGGAAATAACCATAATCTACGATGAAATAAAGAATTCCTCCAAGTATTGCCCACAAAAGTGTTGCATATCGTTTCTTAACAAAAAGAAGAATGCAAAAAAATAGAATAAAAATAGAATCTAAGATGACATAGGTTAATGAAAAGTTTCTTGTTGGTGTAATTTCTGTAAATATCATCTAACATACCTCCTATATCGTATTATACGAAGAAATAAAACTTATGTCAAATCATAAATAAAACTTATGTCAAATCAGAAATCTTGTAATTTAGATTTTTTTGTTGTATTATTAAAAAAGGTGGTTGCAATGATATATAATATCTTAGGAATTATTATAGGAATATTTACTTTCATTAATTCAATATTTTTGATCGTCAGTAAAAAAGAAAAGCAGTTTGTTTGTATCATTAATTTTGTCTTGGCTTTAGGTTTTATTGGAACTGGAATTGGTGGCTTTTTCATTCCTGAAAAACTAGAGTATATTACTATTATTTTATTATTGATATTTGCAGTATTATTTTTAGTACAATACTATGTATTTTTAAAAAAAGGCCAAGCATCCAAGAATCATAAAATAACTTCTAGCAAAAAGTAGTTTATAATAAGGGAAATCCTCAGCAATAGATAGGATTTGCAAATGCTCAGATAATCCTAAAAAGCCCATAGCCATATAAGCAATTAAGGGATGGGTGGTATTTTGCATTCCTCCTAATATTTCAAAAAAAGGATAAAATATAGCTTCTCCTTGTAAAAGTATTTTTATAAGAACTCTAAAAATTATTAAAATCCCTAAAACCTGTAAAACAATTTGAATGTTTTTTTGTATAGAAGAAAAGAAGAACTTTAAATAAGAAATCGGTTCAATGGAATCTTTTGAATCGATTTTTTCTTTTTTGTTAAAAATATGCATCCATATAGAGGCTAATATAAGTAGACATGCATAGTAAAGTGGAACGATAATTGCAAATTGTTTGCATAATAAAAGTGTATAAGGTAAGGATAATGTAGAAAATGCACAAATTAGATTGTGATATTCTCTTTTAGAAATCTCTTTTCGTTCATAGCTTGCTTTAAAAAGTTTAGTTGATGCAGGAGATCCACATAGAAGACTAAATAGTATTAAGAATGCACTTTTTTCATTATGAATATGGAATAAAAATTTAAATGGTTTAAAAAGAAACTTGCTGACCTTAGAAATTAATGGCATATGTTCAATAAAATCTATCACGACAAAACTTGGATACATAATAGGTAAGAGAATTGTAAACCACATTTGGCAAGCTTCATAAACCTCTTTAGAAACGGTTGTTGGATTAGTTATTAAAAGATATAAAATAAATAAAAGTATAATAGTCATAGAATCACATTTAATTATATTTTTAATCTAGTCATTTTATACTTATTATATTATACTATCTACTAATTCTCCTTATGTGTCTACTTTTATAAATTAAACTTATTACTCAGTATCTTAGTATGCTGTTATTGTTTCTAAAGATGAAAGACAATTATATTGAATCACTAAAGAAATTGGTCCCCCTTCAAAATAGGTGATTCATCATAAGTACTTTTTTCTTATATGCATATATCAATATTAATGCGGATATTCCTGCAGTCACAAATTCTGTAATAGGGAATGTCCACCAAACAAGATGTATAGCATTTTCTGAAAGTGTAAAAAGATATGCAATAGGTAGTACAAATACACATAATCTCAACAAAGAAATAAGTAGTGGGAAAAGTGCATATCGGAAGGCCTGCAAAATTCCTTGTATAGCTACACTAAATGCCATAAATATATAACCAATACTTGCAATACGGATTGCAGTAGTAACAGTAGACTGAATTGCATCTCCTCCCTCTCCACTTGCCATACCAAATAGCTTAGAAAGAGGAAGTGCCAGTGATTCAAATAAAATTGTAATTATTGCTGCAACAAATATTGAATCAATTATACCAAATTTAATACAAGATTTTACGCGGTCTTTATTTTTCATCCCATAATTAAAGGATAAAATTGAAATGATTGTGTTGGATAAACCGAATGCTGCAAATAAAGCAAATTGCATAATCTTATAATAGATTCCGAAGCTCCCTTGTAATAAACGAGCAGTTTCGGTTATTTTCACTGTGCCTAAAATACTTGTCATTGCAAGCATCATTATAGATAATAAGCCTTGCATAATTGCTGCAGATATTCCAATCTTGTATATACTTTTAATGATAGAGTAGCTTGGTTTTATTGCTTTAAAACTATTTTTTAATTCTTTATTTGCAAGGTAATGGAACACTAAAGCAACTACTAGGGAAACGATTTGTCCTATAATTGTTGCCCATGCGGCCCCATCTATTCCCATCTTGCAAGGGTAGATAAAGATATAATCTAGTACAATATTTGTAACTGCACCTGCTATTTGAGAAATTGTAGAATAAAGTGTTTTGCCTGTACTTTGTAAAAATCTTTCATATATAGTAAAACCGATTGCTCCAAAAGAAAAGCAACAACAAATCCTTAAATAGGAGATTCCCATTTTGGTAGCCTCTATATTGTTTTTTGCCTGCATAGATATAAACCAATTGCATCCAAATAGTCCAAAAAGAAGGAAGACTAGATATATACATATACCAAGAAAAATACTATTTCCAACAATTTTTGTTGTGCTACATTCATCTTTTTCTCCTAATTTTTTAGAGAGTAAGGCATTGATACCAACGCCTGTTCCAACACCAATTGCAATAATCAATAATTGAATTGGAAAGGCATATGTAAGAGCAAGATTGCCTGCTATGCCCTCCTCGCCCATATTAATAACAAAAGCAGTATCAACAATATTATAAACTGATTGTAATATCATAGAAATAATCATAGGTAATCCCATTTTCCAAATCAACTTATGCATTGATGTAGATTCCATTTTGTTTTGTTTTATTTTTTCCATCTTTTTTCCCTCTCGTATAAAAAAAATAGTGTGTAAGTCCATTTAGCTGGACTTACACACTATAGTGCCACTCACTTGATAGAAGTATATCAGTTTTTTTTAAAAAATGCAACCTTATTTCTGAGTTTTTTTTAAGTTCTCCCATTTTTTAATTCAAGTAGATAAATTTGGTTTTTGTTTATTGAATTATATGAAATTTAGTACATTTTTCCTATATTCTCAAAAGATTTTATCACAGAAAATATAACCTTATTTTATTTTGGGGGAACTAAAATATTTTTGAGTTTTTCCATTTTTATTAGTAAATTTAAATCCACAATTTTACAACTACCATCTATAATAGAATATGTAATCATTTAGAAATAAAGATTACTACTATGATAGTGATAAGTAGTAGAATTCGTCATCCTAAAATAAAAATCTCTTGTTATTTTTTATAATATAAGATATAATCATCTCAATAAACAGAGAAGAGGAATCGCGTAAAGTGCTTTACTTATCGGATATAGGTATTGACGAACACAAAACTTGTGGCGGTGATTTGCTCAAATCCGCTGTAGATGTTATGGTGGATCTCTTTAAAGGAGGTCTTTTCTTTATGAAATTTTTAAAATTAATTTTACATTATAAAATTTCTATAATCGTAATGATTCTTGTTTTTTTTCTAGCAGGATTTTTTATTACCGAATCTATATTTAATGCAACCCAAGCAAAATATATATTTTCTTTTACTTCTGAAAAAGAAGATGTTTCTTTAGTAGTGGATGCAGAGTTTTATGATAGTGTTTTTAAACAAATTGATGAAAATAATAGATTAGCTGAAACGGATTCAAATCTAAAAAAGATCAGTTATGCTAAACTAGATTATAAATCTATGCTAAGGACTTCTAAGCTTAAGAAAGAAGAAGATAGGTTTGAACTTCAAATTCAAAAGAAATATTTTCCGAATATCGTAAGCTCAAGTACTGGCAAGGTCAATGCAAGTGAAAATCGAATTAAAAATTATTTTAATTTAATTTTAAGCTACACAGATTATGATGTTAGCTTTCAAGAAGTAAAATTAGAGGGAAATGTAAATCCTTGGATGGTTGGTGGAATAAGTGCTGGTGTTTCTACATTGCTTTTATTTGTTTTGATTTTCTGTTATAGTCTATTTAGTAAAGATATGGAAGTAGTAGAAGACAATCAAACTATATTTAATTCAGTCTTTCATAAATCCTATTGGAAAGATTCTGTAGGTTTTATAAATAATGTTAAAAAAATGTGTACTATAAGTATTTTATTTGCATGTATGATGTTATGTAAATTTATTCCTATTCCTTCTGGATTTGGCAGTTTAGGAATCAGCTTTACTTATTTATTTTTTGGAATTATTTGTTGGATTTATGGACCAGTATGCGGTTTATTTATTGGTTTTTGTTCAGATATTTTAGGATATTTTATAAATCCTGGTGGCATCTTTTTTATGGGATATACTCTAGATGCAATGCTAGCAGGATTTATGTATGGAATATGCTTCTATAAGAAAAGAATAACCTTTGCAAATTGTTTTATTGCAAGAGCCTTTGTTAATTTATTTGTTAATGTTGGATTGGGGTCCTTATGGTGGAAGATTATTTATAATTTGAATTGGGATGCATATCTTACCTATATGTCTTTAACCTCACTACCTAAAAATATACTTTATCTTTTACCCCAAAGTATTTTATTATTTATCCTTTTTAAAGCAATGAGTAAGCCTTTAGCCTCCTTTGGATTGATTGAACAAAAAGTGAGTGACAATATACGTTTATTTTAATTATAAAATGAAAAAATTTAAACTAAGAATCCCATTTACAAAGTAAAATTGTTATGCATAGTAAGAATGTAGTTAGAAAAAATCTGCTTCTTATAGAGGACAACAAACCCTAGTAGAGTAGAAGTTAAGCTATAGAAATATAGCATCATTTACTTTTACAACTAACTTATGTTCAACTATTAACAGCGGAATTTACTTTTTCAATTAACTTACAACTAACTTTTACTCAAAAAATGCGAAAAACAATTGACAGTTGTATTATGTTTTGGTATAATTTAAAAGCATGTGTATGGGTATCCATATATATGGAGTGGGAGGATTTTTAAATGAATCTGTTGAACCACATCATTGAAAGAAGGAGGAAACAATTATGGCAAAGAAGGTTGTAAAGGTTGTAAAATTACAAATTCCAGCCGGCAAAGCTAATCCAGCTCCACCAGTAGGTCCAGCTCTAGGACAAGCAGGTGTAAATATTCCAGGCTTTTGTTCTCAATTCAATGACCAGACAAAGGATAAAATGGGATATACGCTACCAGTAGTAATCTCTGTTTATGAAGACCGTTCCTTTACGTTCATCGTGAAGACTCCACCAGCTTCAGATTTATTAATGAAGGCTGCAGGAATTAGTAAGGGTTCTGAAAATTCAAAGAAGCATACTGTAGCAAAGATATCTAGACAGAAGGCAAGAGAAATTGCCGAGATGAAGATGCCTGACTTAAATGCAAACGATATTGAAGCAGCTACTAATATAATTGCTGGAACTGCTAGAAATATGGGCATTGTCGTTGAAGACTAATTTCTTAAGGTTGTTAATAACAGCCTAAATTTGTGGGAGGAATTCCCGCTTAGACCACATTTTAGGAGGAATAATATGAAGAGAGGAAAAAAATACGTTGAAGCTGCAAAGCTTGTAGATCGTACTAAGGCTTATCCTGTTACAGAAGCATTGGATTTAGCTTGTAAGACATCTACTGCTAAGTTCGACGCATCTGTGGATGTTGCTTTCCGTTTAAACATTGATCCACGTAAAGCAGAACAAAACATTCGTGGTGCTATCGTATTACCTAATGGAACTGGAAAAACTCGTAAGGTTTTAGTTGTTTGCCGTGGTGCAAAGCAAGCTGAAGCTAAAGAGGCTGGAGCAGATTTCGTTGGTGATTCTGATATGATCGTTAAAATCAATCAAGGATGGTTTGATTTTGATGTTATCGTTGCAACACCAGATATGATGGGTGAGCTTGGTCGTTTAGGTAGAGTTTTAGGACCTAAGGGTTTAATGCCAAATCCTAAGACAGGAACAGTAACTATGAACGTTGCACAAGCAGTTAAGGAAATTAAAGCTGGTAAAGTTGAATATCGTCCAGATAAGATTGGTAATATTCAAATGACTATCGGTAAGGTATCCTTTGGTGCTGAAAAGCTTCAAGAAAATTTAAAGGCAGTGTATGACGCACTTATGAAAGTTCGTCCTTCTACTGTAAAGGGCGCTTATATGAAGAATGTATCTGTTGCATCTACAATGGGCCCTGGCGTTAAGGTTGATCCTGATTCAATCGCCAAATTGTAATTTAAGAACCGAAGACAGTAGGTGTGCGTAAGCACTTAATTTCTACCGAGGTATGCGAAGAATAAGAGTTTATGATGACTTCTCGCCCTCGGTGAGAAGTTTTTTCATTAAATTTATTATAGGAGGTAAATCGATGAAAGAAATTTTGTTACAAAAACAAAAAGAAGTAGCAGAAGTAAGTGAAAAGATGAAGAGTTCAGCATCTGTGGTTGCTTTTAAGTACCAAGGCTTAACTGTTGAAGCTTTCCAAAATTTACGTAAAAGTATGCGTGAATTAGGCTGTGAAATTTCAGTTATCAAAAATAACATTTCACGCCGTGCTGCAAAAGAATGTGGCTACGATTTAGATGATGCATTAGTTGGACCTATTGCTCTTGCATTCTCTAAGGATGATCTTGTTGCTCCATCTAAAGTCCTTTTTAAGGTTGCAGGTGAAAACAATAAGATTGAAGTTGTTAAAGGTGTAGTCGATGGTGATGTTTATTCATTTGATCAATTAAAGACATTATCACAATTACCATCTTACGAGACATTATTAACTCAATTAGCTGCTGGTATGTTAGGAACATTAAGCCAGTTATCTATTGGTTTAAATATGTTAGTTGAAAAAGGTCAAGAAGCTTAATTAAAAAATAAAAACGGAGGAAAAAGAAAATGGCTAAATTAACAAAAGAAGTATTTATTGAATCATTAAAGGAAATGACTATTCTTGAAATCAAAGAATTAGTTGATGCTATGAAGGAAGAATTCGGCATCGATCCAACTGCTGTTGCTGCTGCTCCAGCTCAAGGTGCAGGTGCTGCTCCAGCTGCTGCTGAACAAACAGAATTTGATGTAATCTTAACTAGTGCAGGTGCTGCTAAGTTAGGTGTAATCAAGGTTGTTAAGGAAGTAACAGGTTTAGGCTTAAAAGAGTCTAAGGACTTAGTTGATGGCGCACCAAAGCCTGTTAAGGAAAAGGTTTCTAAGGCTGAAGCTGATGAATTAAAGGCTAAGCTAGAAGCTGCAGGTGCTACTGTAGAAGTTAAGTAATTTAAACAAGTAAAGAAATAGACCTGAGAAATTCCTCAGGTCTATTTACTTATGTTAAGGAGTTTTTAGATTATGGCAAACAACTATCATTATTATCAAGAGAATCAAGAAGGATTACATTCTAATCCGAGCACTTTTACTTTTAATTTTAAAAATGAGCATTTTAAATTTCATACAGATGATGGTGTATTTTCAAAAAATTACATTGATTATGGTTCTTTTGTATTGCTAAAAAATTATGTACAAAATGATATAAATGGACCGATATTAGATATGGGTGCAGGCTATGGAGCAATTGGAATCGTTCTTGCTAGGCTTTATTCTAAGGAAGTACATATGTGTGAAATTAATGAGCGAGCCTATAATCTTTTAAACCAAAACCTAAAAGAAAATCAAATAAAGAATGCATTTTTATATCATTCTAATTTGTTTGATGCCTTAGACGGGAATTTGAAATTTTCTAGCGTAGTTACAAATCCCCCAATTCGTGCTGGTAAGCAAGTTGTATATGCTATTTACGATGGCGCCTATGAGAGATTACTAGAAAATGGAGAATTATGGGTTGTTATACAAAAAAAACAGGGGGCACCTTCTTCTAAGGATTACCTTACAAATAAGTTTGGCAATTGTGAAATAATTGCTAGAGATAAGGGATATTATATATTAAAATCCATCAGGAAATAAGATGCTTTTTTAATATGATTCATATTACTTCAATAGTATAGAAGTAAAATTTTTTTGTGCAATATTTACAAATGATATGCTTTATGATATAGTTAAAAGTAAGCTAGAAAAAGTTTATAGTTAAGAACTCTACTTACTATAAATGGCTTAGACAATTGAATGTAGTAGAGTGGTTTTCCTTGATGGATAGCGTGATTGAAACAAATGAGTATTTATCTACTCTTTGGACCTCAATCGCGCTTTTAATTATTTAAAGCCACTATAAAAAAACAAAGGATGGTTAAGGAAATGGACAAGTATAGTGTATTGAAAAACTGCTTTGGATATAATAGTTTTAAATATCCACAGGATAAAATTATCGATATGGTTATGGCCGGAAAAGAAGTTATAGGACTCCTACCTACTGGATTTGGAAAATCTATTATTTTTCAAGTTCTAGCATTTATGCAAGAAGGTGTAAGTATAATCATATCTCCTTTGATTGCTTTAATGGAAGATCAAGTAAATGCGTTAAAAAAGAAAGGAATACTTGCTGCTTTTCTAAACTCAAATTTATCATATGAGGAGCAATTTATGATATATCAGAATACTTCTAAAAATAAATATAAGTTAATTTATGTTTCTCCAGAACGTTTAGAAAATCAAAATTTTTTAAGCTCCATAAAGAAAGTTAATATTTCTATGATTGTTGTAGATGAAGCACATACCATTTTATGGGCAGAAGGATTTAGAGCTGCCTTTGGAAATATTTATTCCTTTATTGAAAAGCAGCAGACAAGACCAAAAATACTTGCCTTAACAGCCACTGCAACAAATTTCACCACTCAAAAAATAAAAGACTATCTTCATTTACGAGATTCAATAGTTATTGATGTACCTATGGATAGACCAAATTTGTTTTATAGAGTAGTTTCTATAGAAAATAAGCTTCCTTTTCTTTTAAAATATTTAAGTATGCATAATAATGAAAAGGGAATAATATATTGTCTTACTAGAAGAGAGGTTGAGGCTCTTCATAACAAATTATTAAATTTGAATTATCAAAATGTCTATTATCATGGGGGTCTAGATGTTGAAAGCAAAATTAAAAATCAAGAGCTATTTACTTTAGGTCAAAGTAGATTGATGATTTGTACTAATGCCTTTGGAATGGGAATAGATATCCCTGATATTCGGTTTGTGATAGAATATAATCTTCCTCAGTCCCTAGAGGATTTAACCCAACAAATGGGAAGAGCCTCTCGTGATGGAGGATATGGAGAAGGAATTGTTTTATTTTCTTTTAAAGATATTGATACTGTAAAGTATTTTATTGAACAACAAGAAAAGAAAACTATCCGAAAAGAGCATCAGAAAAAATTAGATGCTTTAGTAGACTATTGTCTAACAAAGAAATGTAGACATAGTTTTATTTGTTCTTATTTTGGACAGAAGGTGCATTCTTGTAAAGGAGGATGCGATAATTGCAAGAAAAAAGTAGATAATACTTAGATTTATCTTTTAATAATATTAGATATGGATTATATAGTCTTTTAAGGGATTTTCCTCAAACAAGCAAAACAAAAGTTTTAAAGATAAATTGTAAATTAACAAAGTATTGTCTAAATAACTAAATCTAAATCAAGTGAATATCAGAAAGTTTGTTATTAAACAGGTATTTGAATGGATCCGTTTTTGTTCATATTTTTTAAAAAATATCTATTCTGCTTTTGGATACCTTTGTAAAAATTGCAGATGCTTTCGTAGATGATTTTTCAGCTTTACTTTTAAAACTTTTTGCATAATTTAATACTCATACACACATACTATTGGTGAGGTGTAGTCTATGAAAAAATTATCTATTATTGGAGTTCTTGTTGTTTCAGCGTTAGGAACTCTTTTTCACTTTACGTATGATTGGCTTCCACTTTATATTTTCCCTATGAATGAAAGTATTTTTGAGCATTGTAAACTCATTTTATTTCCCTTTCTTTTTTATTTTTTAGGAGCTATTTTCTTTTATAAAGAAGATAAAATGCAGTTATTTTCTTCTTTCTTTTCTGCAATCCTTATTTCTATAGCCTTTATGATTGTAGTCTATTATACTTATAGTGGTATTCTAGGCTATAATGTAGATGCTGTAAATATTATTTTATATTATATTTCCGTAGGAATTGGCTTTCTTTTGATTTATAAAAAAAAGACGTTTGTTAGTTTTTCAAACAGCATCGTCTTTTTATTAATTCTATTTTTGTTATTTTCTGTTTTCAGTTTTTACCCACCGAATTTAAGCTTCTTTAAGGGCTAAAGCTGAAATCATATCTTCGAGATCTTCAGAGCTGAATTCATAGGCTTTCGTGCAAAAGTTGCAAGTGATAGAAGCTTTATGATCTGTTTTTAAAATATCCTCAAGTTCTATTTTTCCTAGACTCATAAGTCCTTTTCTAAAGCGTTCCTTACTACAAGGACAGAAGTAAGAAAGTTCTTTTGTTTCAAGTAGCTCATAGTTTCCTTCTGTGATTTCTTCAATCATTTCTTCAGCAGAATAGCCTTCAGCAATCATTTCTGAACAGCTTTTCAGTGCTTTTAAGCGCTTTTCAAGTTTAAGAAGTGTATCTTCCTTACAGCCTGGCATAATTTGAAGAAGAAATCCTCCAGCACTTATGACTTTTCCATCTGGGTCGATAAGAACACCAAGTCCAACAGAAGAAGGAATTTGTTCTGATTTTGCAAAATAATAGGTAAAGTCTTCTGCAATTTCTCCGCTAACTAGTTCACAGGTAGAAGAAAAGGGTGTACGCATATGAAGATCTTTTATAACCTCAATATAGCCGTTTCTTCCAACTGCATCACCAACATTGAGTTTTCCATTGTTATATGAAAGATAGACTCCTGGGTTATGAAGAAACCCACGCACCTGTCCATCTGTTGCCTCCATAGTAATTTGTCCTATAGGACCATCTCCACAAACCTTTATGGTTAGATGCTCTCCTGATTTATAAGTACAAGACATAATGCTTGCGATAGTAAGGCATCTTCCTAGGGCTGCACAAGAGGTAGGCCAAAGCTTATGTATTTCTTGAGCTTTTTGAACGAGCTCAGTTGTTATCGCAGCATAGATTCGTACTGTTCCATCAAAAGCATATGCCTTCTGTAAATAATTGTCCATTCTCATCACCAGTAACTATTGTATCATATTTGAATCATAAAATCTATGATTACGTTTTCATAAGCATATTTATTGACACATTTTGTAAAAGTGAATATAATTATAGTATCAATTTAGGACATGTCCTTTATTGATATTTTTTTTATAGTATTATTTTATTCTTCCTAAACAGCTTTATTTCTGGGTACATTAATCTAAATATCTAGGCTTTATGTTGCAAG
>JAMPGQ010000036.1 GCA_023663825.1 Anaeroplasma bactoclasticum | reverse complement strand
TTAAGAGTACATCGATATCAAACATAGAATTTCTAGAGATGCATTATATGAAAGATGGAATCTTATATAAATGTCAGATTGTTGCATCACAAGTGGATCCTACACCCGTAAGACCAACAGTTAAAAAGTCTTGGTGGGAGAAGTTCCTAGACTTTCTAGTTAAGATGTTTGATTTTATATTTTTTGAAATGTTTAACTTGTCTTTTTGGATACCAACAATTGGTAAGCAAATTATTTCAGGAATCATATTAGTTGTTGGTTGTTTTTTGGCAATTAAGATTATAATGAAGATATTATCATGAGTTGGTGGATATGGCTTTTAATAAGTTTAGCTGTAGTTATAGTTCTATCCTTAATTGGAAAGATT
Organism: Anaeroplasma bactoclasticum; assembly: GCA_023663825.1. Classification (GTDB taxonomy): domain Bacteria; phylum Bacillota_I; class Bacilli_A; order Acholeplasmatales; family Anaeroplasmataceae; genus Pelethenecus; species Pelethenecus bactoclasticus_A. Next base: position 23,642 of record JAMPGQ010000036.1, on the reverse strand, counting down.
GTATCAGGACTAGAGGGCATCTTAAAAATATTATGCTTTCCAGCTATCCTGGTCTATAAAACTATTCATTTTATTTTTAAAAAATAGGAGGTTGTATGAAATTACTTAAAAATATTGGTTTGTTTATTTTAATGATTTTAGCCCTGGCTCTTAATATTGTTGAGGGTGTTATCATGGCAATTAGTTATCCCTTACGAGGGATTGATTATGTACTTCACATCGTTTTTAAGAAAATATCTGAGTGGACGCTTGCAGCTGCAAAGAAATTTAATTTCTTAAATATTTTTAGGAAGTATGAAGAGTAAAAGTGGCTTGTTATTCCACTTTTAAGCTAAAAAAGAGGATAGAGAACAAAAAATCTCTATCCTCAAAATTTCTTGTTTATATTTTATATACAGTTTATAAAATATGAACATCAAACATTTATAATGAAATTTATATAAGGAGAATTTAGAAATGAAGAAGAAAGAAAAAAAGAGTACTGAGGTAAGCAAGAAAAATCAAGAAGAAGAAAAAAACCATCTATTTCCTTTTTGGGGGAGACTGAAGTTTGGCAAAAGGAGACCAACTCTTGTTATAGATGAAGAGGAAGTGGTTCATAAAAAAACAAAAAAGAAAGTTCCAGGGTACGTACATCGTGAGACAACTCATAACAAAGATAAAGGCTATGAGGAGATTAAACCAAATCCAGATAAAACAGATCCAGAGCCTATGTATCTAAAGGGAGCAAGGAAAACACCAAAATCTTTGATTAAGCCTTTGGAGGAAGATTTTGATATGCCAGAACATCTTAAGAAAAGGTACAGCAAAAATAATAAAAAATAAAAAAAAGAGCTACAACTGCGCCCTTTCGGCTGACGGCATATAAGCCCGCTTCTTAAATGAAACTTTCCTCATTTCTGAGGTCGAAGTAACTCTATGTCAATATTATAAACAATTAAAGAAGAAAAAGCAATAGTTTTATTCAAAAAGTGAAATGTGTTATAATGTTCTAAATGAGATTGGATATTCTTCAGGAGGTATATATATGGGTAAAAAAAACTACATTCAACAAAACAGAAGCTTGCTTATTCATTTACCACTGCCTTTTATGTGAAAGACAGGTAAGCAAAAAATATCTAGAAGAAATACTTAATATCAAAAATAGGACTACTTTATATAATTATATAGAAGAAATTAAAAACTACATATCAGACTTTGATAGTCAAATAGATTATATTATAGATATAAACTATGATGCTGATAGTAAAGAATACATACTAGAATTGAGAAAAAAGAAGTAAAAAAATGAGATTAGAGGGAGATCCAATCTCATTTTTATAAAAAATTTAATTTTGTTGTTCATATTTTTTAAACAGTTCATATTTTATAAACATCGCATGAGTATAATAGGGTTGAATATAGAAAAATAGCTATATTCATGTGTTCTTTGAAAATTGAATAAACTAATAGGGAACTATTGAATTGTTGTTTTTAACGCGTTATAATTGCTTTACTTAGATAAAAACCGAAAAATGGACTGTGGCTCCAATTTAAATTTGTTAAGTCTAAGGAATTAGGCTTTTTATTTTTGAATGGCAGGTGGTTTGAGATGGAGTTAGTGCATAAAAGCTTAAGAAGAGATGAATTGAAAAGATTCGTTAAAAAGAGTATTAAGAGTTTAAGAGTCGATGAAAAAGGATTTTGTGGAACTATTGGGCTTTTGATTATTGAGGAAATTGAAAAACCTTTAATTGTAACTTATTCTAATTATAAAGTTGTTGTTGCTGATAAGAACTATAGATGGTTACAGTTTGCTCCTAAGAATGAGAATTGGTGGTTAACGGTTTTATTTGATGATAAGGATAATCTGATTGAGAGCTATTTTGATATCGCAAAAATAAATTCTTTTGCTGATGAGGATAATCCGACATTTTTGGATATGTTCTTAGATGTGACGTTATCAAAGGATAGAGAGCCTGTAATTTTAGATGAAGACGAGCTTAAGATGGCATTAAATCAGAATTTAATTACAAATCACGAGTATGAATTCGCCTTTTTTGTTGCAAAAAACATCATCAAAGGTTATAATAAGAATAAAGCGAAATATTATGCATTTGTTGATCGCTATTATGAAAAACTTCAAGCATAGAAGGAGATTTTATTTATGAAATATAATTTTTGTCCTAATTGTGGATTTAAACTTGAGGAGAATTTTAAATTTTGTCCTAATTGTGGATTAGAGTTTGGTGGGACAGAACAACCAAGACAAACCACACCTACAGGAGAACATGAATATTCTCGTCAACCACAACAGACTACTACATCTGATGTAGATAAGGCAAAGGCATTGTTTAGAAATAAGGATTATACAATGGCCCTATCTTATTTAATTGATTATGCAAATTCAAATGATATGGAAATTTTATATATGATTGGATATTGTTTATATGCAACTAAGAAATTTGATCCAAATTGTGAAAAATTTTTGAAGTTGGCAGCAGATTTAGGGCATCCTTTAGCTCAAGCAGCATTAGGTGAGTTGTATTATGCTTTGGCTGAAGAATGTAGCCAAGGAAATTTTGATGAAGAAACAAAATCAAAATGTGAATTATATTATAGTTTAGCTTTGAAATATTTGAATTTGGCTAAAGGAAACGGAGTTAAATAAATCGATAGAAAATGAAAGGACAAGTTGAAATAGACTAGTCCTTTTTATTGTGGAAGACAGGTGAAAAAATGAGAGATTTAAGGTTTATATTAAAGTATTTAGGAAAATATAAAAAAGATTTAATTTTAGCAATTATGTTTATTGTTGTAGAAACCGTGTTTGAAATTTTTATTCCCTTTTTAATGAAGGATATAATAGATACTGGAATTCACGAAGGAAATATGAAGCAAATTTTAATATCTGGTGCTTTGATCATTATTTGTGCTTTCTTTTCATTAACGACAGGACACTTTTATGCTAAATACAATGCTCGTTTAGTTACAAATTATTCTTATACACTTAGGCAGGAGGCTTTTCAAAAGATACAAACATATTCTTTTGCCAACCTAGATCATTTTCAAACGGCTTCCTTAGTTACTCGAATTACGAACGATGTTATGGTGATGCAAAATACACTTGTGGGCGGAATTAGACCACTATGTAGATCACCCTTATTATTAATTATGGGAATAGGTCTTTCCTTTGTTATGGCACCAGAACTAGCTTGGATTTTTATTGTATGTGTTCCAATATTAGGAATCATTTTATTTTTGATTATCTGGAAAACTGCTCCCAAGTATAGTGTTTTACAAAAGAGTGTTGATGATTTAAACCAGGTAGTTCGAGAAAATGTTTCTGCAATCCGTACAGTAAAATCATATGTAAGAGAAGATTATGAAATAGAGAAATTTGCTCAAGCAAACACAAAAGTAATGAAAACCACGAAAACCACTTTCAAAATTGCGCAACTTAATTTACCATCCTTTCAGCTTGTGATGTATGGTGTAACAGTCTTAATATTAGGCTTAGGGGCTATAATGGTTCATAATGAAGATTTGAAGGTTGGAAGCCTTTCTGCAATACTTTCTTATGTTTCCCAAATAGTCAATTCCTTAATGCTCTTATCCAATGTATTTTTGTTAATCAATCGTTCTTTTGCTTCCTCTAAGCGTCTAAAAGAAATTTTAACTGAGGAACCAACGATATGTTCAAAAGAAGATGCTTTAAAAGAAATATCTCAGGGAGATATCGAATTTAAAAATGTTTCCTTTAAATATCACGAACAAAGTCAAGAATATATTCTATCAAATATAAATCTAAAAATTAAACAGGGAGAGAGTATAGGTATACTTGGAGGAACGGGCTCTGCAAAATCTACGTTGGTTTCTTTAATTTTGCGCCTATATGATGTCACAGAAGGACAAATCATTTTAGGTGGAAATGATGTAAAGGATTATGACTTGAAAGTATTGAGAGATAGCGTTTCTATTGTCTTACAAAACAATGTTCTTTTTAGTGGAACGATAAGAGAGAATTTATTGTGGGGAAATCCAAATGCTTCTGATGAAGAATTAGAAGAGGTTTGTAAGCTTGCTTGTGTAGATGAATTTTTATCAAGGCTGCCTAATGGCTTAGATTATGATTTGGGACAAGGTGGAGTAAATGTATCAGGTGGTCAGAAACAAAGACTTTGTATTGCAAGAGCCTTGCTTAAAAATCCTAAGGTTATTATATTTGATGATTCTACATCTGCATGTGATATGGAAACAGAACGAAAAATTATGGAGTCTATCCGTAGTTTAAAAAATGTGACTAACATTGTTATTGCCCAAAGAATTACTTCTGTAATGAATGCAGATAAAATTATCATTTTAGATAATGGGCAAATTGTAGATATTGGAACGCATCAGCACCTGCTTGAAAGTTCAGCTATCTATAAAGAGCTTTATTCTCAACAGCTGGGAGGTGTTTTAGAATGCCACCAGTAACATCTATAAAAAGGCCAAATGATTTAAAAAGAACTATTAAACGTCTATTGAGCTATATGGGTAAGCATAAGTTTCTTATGCTTGTTGTTGCCATATTAGTTACTTTATCTGCAGCTGCTAATTTATTAGGAACGTATATGCTACAACCTATCATTGATACTTATACAAAGGATCCAGAATATTCTAAGCTATGGTTAGTAATTGGAATAGATATAGGAATATATTGTGTAGGTATTTTATCCACATTGGGATATTCTCAGATTATGGTACGTTTGGCTCAAAAAATTATCTTTGAAATGAGAAGAGATATCTTTAAACAAATGGAAAAACTTCCATTATCCTATTTTGATCGTAGGACTCATGGAGAAATTATGAGTAATTATACTAATGACATAGATACTTTAAGTGAAGCCTTAAATAATGCTTTTGCAATGCTGATTTCGAATAGTATTCAAATTGTTGGTTTAATTGTTTTATTATTTGTTTTGAATTGGCTTTTATCCATTATAGTAATTATTTGCTATATCCTTATGATGATCTATATTGTTTATGCATCTAAAAAAAGCAAGAAAGCCTTTGGAGAACAACAAAGAGTTATGGCTAGAGTAAATGGCTTTGTTGAAGAGACGATAAGTGGACAAAAGGTGGTTAAGGTATTTAATCATGAACAAGCCAATATTGAAAGCTTTAGAAAGGAAAATGAAGCCTTAAGAGAAGCAGGATGCACCGCTTTGAAATACTCTATGTCTATGATACCAATGGTAGTTTCTATTTCCTATATCAATTATGCTATTGTTGCCATATTGGGTGGATTGATTGCGTTAGGGTATGTTCCTATTGTTTCCTTTACTTTGGGTGGAATTGCTTCCTATTTAGTATTTGTACGACAAGCGGCTATGCCAATTAATCAATTTACGAACCAATCTAATTTATTATTAAATGGACTAGCTGGAGCAGAGCGTTTATTTAAGCTTATGGATGAAACACCTGAAGTAGATAAAGGAAGCATTACTTTAATACGTACCTCTAACAAAGAATGGGCTTGGAAAAAATCAAGTGGAGAAGAAACACCCCTTAAAGGAGATGTTCGATTTGATAACGTTGATTTTTCTTATTTACCAGGAAAACGCATCCTATCAAATTTAAGCTTATATGCGAAGCCGGGACAGAAGATTGCTTTTGTAGGCTCAACAGGGGCAGGAAAAACGACAATTACTAATTTGATTAACCGCTTTTATGAAATTGAAGGTGGAACTATCACTTATGATGGAATTGATATTTCAGAAATTAAAAAAGAAGATTTAAGACATTCTTTAGGTATTGTTTTACAAGATACGAGTCTTTTTTCAGGAACAATTCGAGAAAACATTCGTTATGGAAGATTATCTGCTAGCAATCAAGAAGTGGAAGAAGCTGCAAAGCTTGCCAACGCACATCAGTTTATTAAAAAGCTTCCTCAAGGATATGAAACGCCTATATCTGCCGATGGTGGAAGTCTAAGCCAAGGAGAGCGGCAGCTTTTAAGTATAGCTAGAGCTGCAGTAGCAAATACACCAGTTTTAATTCTAGATGAGGCAACCTCATCTATTGATACTAGAACAGAACGTTTAGTTCAAGAGGGAATGGATAAGCTGATGAAGAATAGAACAGTATTTGTTATTGCACATCGTCTTTCTACGGTCCGTAATGCAAATGCAATTCTAGTTTTAGATCATGGAAAGATTATGGAACGTGGAACGCATGAGGAACTTCTTGAACTGAAAGGAATTTATTATAAGCTATATACAGGCAAGCTAGAATTAGAATAAAAATTAAGGTGATTTCTTCTATCATAGATTTCACCTTTTGTTTTGTATTTTTTTCCAAAAACTACCAAAACTATTATATAGGGTGATACTATGGAAGAAGATGGACTATCTTTAATGGATATGTGGGAGCTCATATTAAAGAAAAAGATTATAGGTTCTATTGTTTTTGGAATTATAACAATCATTTCTTTAGTTTTAATCATGTTTGTTTATAATCCTTTACAAGCAAAATATGAAGCAGAATTTAATTATCATTGGATTGGTATTGAAGATAATAAGTACGCCAATGGAGTTGTATTTAACTATTATGATATTATTTCTTTAAATAATTTAAAAAAAGTAAAGGAGAGCAATGTTAATTATCAGAATGTCAAAGTTGAAGAGCTTGCTGAGAATATTAAAATAGAAGTTGAGGAAGATAGATATATCGTTAGAGCAACAGGGATATATTTTAAAAACGATACACAGGCAAAATCTTTTTTGGAGGATTTGATTTATCTTCCTTACAAAAAAGCTTTAAATTTGAACTTTGATTTTAAAGCAAATCTTGTTGGCTATGAAAGGGTAAAAAAGATTTCTGGTAAGCTTGATTATTTAGACAATCAATTAAATATTGTTTTGAAGGGTTATCAGGATATGATTTCTTATTTTGGTGATATAGAAATAGATAACACATATTTAAGCAGTTTATATAGGAATGCTGAGGTTTTTACAACAAATAAAGATTTGAAAGAATACAAATATATTGCTTATCAAAATTATTACTTAACAAAAGAAGAGTATGATTCTATTATAAAGGAACAAGATGCTTTGAAGACAGAACAAAATCTATTGAAGGAAAGAAAAGAGGTTTTACTAGATTCTTTAAGAAATATCTATACGAACTCCAATGGAAATACTTATATGGATACTTCGATTGCTAATTATTTAAATAGCCTTCATACCTTAGATTCAAGACTAATGACTATCGATGAATCTTTAAGATTAATTGCAGGTGCAACAGCAGGGAAATATAATGAAGAACAAAGCAAACTTTTTTTAGACCAACTAGATGAGTATAAGGATGAGTTAGAAAGTCTAACATTAGAATATACAAATAGTGTGAATAAGGTTTTAGAAGAAAACACGTTCATTTACTTACAGCCAATCCAATCTAAAGGGAGAATTCGTTTTATATTAGCTGTTCTAATAAGTGTTTTAATAGGAATAGTATGTGGTTTAGGCGTGGCATTTTTAGTTGCCTTTATTGAAAGCAATAAAAAAGTGAAGCAGGATTAAATGTTTAAGCATTTTCTTGCTTTTTTATTTATGCAAATGAAGCAAATTTTTTAATGTAGCTTTGTTTAGTAAAAACTAGAGAGTGGAAAAAAGGATAATCAAATGTAAAAGAAAATATTAGAGATTCTGCATCTATAGATCAATTGTTAGTATTAGCTAATGTGGAAAGCTATAATGCGAGTTTAATTAAATGGTAAAATCTGAAGCTTACCATTTAAAGAATGAAATTGCAAAATGTCTAATTTTGAACATTTATCACATATAATTTACACCCATTTAGTAGGGTGTTTTCTATTTGAAAAAAGTTAGTGAAAATCAAAATAGTTTGTAGTATAATTAGATATACTAGGGGTGATTTTATGAAGAAGAAATTCTATTTAACCACTGCTATTACATATACCTCATCTAAACCACATATAGGAAATGTGTATGAGGCAATTTTAGCAGACTCTATTGTAAGATATAAAAAGAAATGTGGATATGATACTTATTTCCAAACAGGTACTGATGAGCATGGACAAAAGATTCAGCTGAAGGCTGAGGCAAATCATATTCCGCCTAAACAACATGTAGATCATATTTCTGATGAAATTAAGAGAACCTACAAGCTTGTTGATGTTGAATATGATCATTTTGTTAGAACTACAGATGATTACCATGTCAAGGAGGTAGCCAAGGTATTTGAGAAGCTTTATAAAAAGGGCGACATATATAAGGGTTCCTATGAAGGAAATTATTGTGTTGATTGTGAATCTTTTTTTACAACAAAGGATTTGAAGGATGGCTGCTGTCCAGATTGTGGAGCTAAAGTACAAATCATGAAGGAAGAAGCTTATTTCTTTAAATTGGCTCCTTATCAGAATAAATTAATTGAATATATTAATTCACACCCAGAATTTATTCAACCAGAATCTAGAAAGAATGAAATGTTAAATAATTTCTTGAGTAATCCATTACCTGACCTTTGTGTATCACGCACCTCCTATACGTGGGGAGTTCCAGTTCACTTTGATTCTAAGCATGTCATTTATGTATGGATTGATGCATTACTAAATTATGTTACAGGTATAGGATATCATGTAGATGAGAAATGTGGAGATTTATATAACACCTACTGGCCAGCAGATATTCATTTGATTGGCAAGGATATTTTAAGATTCCATACTATCTATTGGCCGATTATGTTGATGGCATTAGATATGCCATTACCTAAACAGATTTTTGGACACCCTTGGGTTTTAATGAATCATAACAAAATGTCTAAATCAAAAGGCAATGTCATTTATACAGATGATTTAGTAGAGTTATTTGGTGTAGATGCAGTCAGATATTATGTTCTACATGAAATTCCTTTTGCATCTGATGGAAATCTTACCTATGAGCTTGTTTGTGAGAAAAACAATTCAGATTTAGCAAATACATATGGGAATTTGGTTAATCGTACAATGGCAATGTGCAAAAAGTACTTTGATGGTAAAATTGGTATTGGAGAGGCTTCAGAGTTTGATGTCGAATTAGAGACTTTACTACATAAGACTGTAGAAGAGTATCATATTTTGATGAATAAATATAGAATTGCAGATGCTATGGAAAGTGTAATAAACTTATTACGTGCATCGAATAAGTATATTGATGATACTGCCCCTTGGGTTCTTGCAAAGGATGAATCAAGGAGCAAGGTTTTAGAAGGGGTACTTTATCATTTATTTGAAGTAATTCGTGTAGCTACAATTTTATTAGAGCCTATGATGCCATCTTCTTCTAAAAATGTATATTCTCAGATTAATACAGATTTAACATCCTTTGAGGATTTAGTATTTGGAAAACAAAACGAATATAGTATAGGAGAAGCACAAGTTTTATTTAAACGTTTAGATGTAAATAAAGATGTTTTAGATAAGGTTCTCGCAAAGGAAAATAAAAAGGAAGAGCCTAAGATAGAAGTCCTTAAAAAAGAAGAAATCACAATAGATGATTTTGATAAATTAGATTTATGCGTTGGTCAAATCTTAGAAGCTAAGAAGCATCCTAAGGCAGATAAGCTTTTAGTATTTAAAGTAGATTTAGGAGATGAAGTACGTCAAATCGTTTCAGGGATTGCTAAATATTATAAACCAGAAGAATTAATCGGAAAAAAGGTTATTGTAGTAAAGAACTTAAAACCAATTCAACTTCGAGGAGAAGAATCCTACGGAATGCTACTTTGTGCATCTAATGAAAAAGAATTAGAACTTTTAAGCATTGAACATTTGAATCCAGGAGATATAATTAGTTAAAATGAAAAAGGAACAGTTATACGAAGATATATTCCGAGTGTGTATCGTTTTATTTGCTTCTACATTATATTCTCTTTCTGTAATTTGGTTTTTAGAGCCAGCCAATTTGATAGCAATAGGTGCAACCGCAATAGGGCAGATTTTAAATCGTGCTTTTTCACACGCAAATATAGGAATACCGATTGGTGTATTTACCCTAATTTTAAATATTCCCTTATGTATTTATGGAATGAAAAAGGTGTCTATTCGATTTGTAATTTATTCTATCTTATCAATATTGGTACAATCCTTTTGGATGATGGGATGGGATTGGATAAAAGTGGATTTTGGGATCAATCCAAATGACAAGTTCTTTTTAGGGGTCATTGCTGGACTATTATGTGGAAGTGCTATAGGGATTGCATTGCGGTATGGAACCTCTACAGGTGGAATGGATATTATAGGACAAGCATTAGCTCTCAAGAAAAATATATCTATTGGTGTGTTTTCTTCTATTGTAAATATTTTACTTGCTGTTATTGCTGGTGGTATTATAGAAAAATCATGGGATATTACACTTTACACATTTATTTTTATTATAGTTTCTAATTTGGTAGTAGATAAAATTCATACAGCATACAATTATTTAAGGGTAGATGTGATTTCTCAAAACTCTGAAGAAGTAGCCCAAGCTTTATTAGATGGAATAAAACGTGGTTGTACAATTTCTACTGTAAAGGGAGCCTATACCCAGGAAGAAAAATATGATGTTTTTATGATTATTTCCTCCTATGAATTACAAAAAGCAGCGGAAATTATTAGAAATATAGATCCTAATGCTTTTATGACAGTGTCACCGATAAAAAGGATATTTGGTAAATTTTTTAAGCATACAATTGCTTAATTGAAGATTTGAGACTAAGGTTTAGTCTCTTTTCTTTTTATAGTATTTTTTATTCTTCCCAAACAGCTTTATTTCTGGGTACATTAATCTAAATATCTAGGCTTTATGTTGCAAGAGGGCTAACAAACCCTAGTAGAGTAGAAGTTAAGCTATGGAAATATAGCATAGCTTTTACAATCACTAAATTAGAGGTTTTTACCTTTTTGAGTAAATAGATTTATTTATTTCTTTTGTTCTTTTCTGAATTGGTACCACATCATTTTTATTCTCGTTCTAAAGAATTTTATTTGACTATTTTTCATTTTAAGTATATACTAAAAATAGATTTTCATATCAAAAGTAAACTGAAGGTGTAATAGAATGTTTTCTAAAATAAAAAAATATTTTAAAGACAAGAATAATTCCATACATGAGCGTATTGTTCCTAAGTCTCAAATTATTAAGCAGATTGCAAAACACATCAAAAAAGTGGAAAATTTTGGAACTGCAACTTTAATTATGGTAGATATTGATGAGTTCAGAAATTTAGTAGAAACCTATGGTGAAGAGATTTGTAATAAAGTATTACGTGAGGTTAGTGCTAGAATAGTTGATCTTTTGCCTTCAAATGCAAGTATTGCTCAGTTAAAATTAGATGGTTTTTTGATTTTCATACCTGATGAAGGGACCCAAAGTAGAATTGAAAGGCTTTGTAAGAAAATGCTTGAGAATGTGAGAGCTCCTTTTTCTCAAGAAAAGCTTGAAAATATCAATATTACTGCATCAATTGGTGTATGTACATATCCTCAATCAGGAAGTATCGTAAAGATATTGCTAGAAAATCTAGATTTAGCCACCTTCGTATCTAAGCGTAATGGTGGAAATAAGGTTACTAGTTATTATGCGACATTGTCAGATGATGAACGTGATAATAGAATGTATTATGAGGAAATAAAAACTGCTATTCAAAAAAAAGAGTTCGTTTTATATTATCAACCTATTATAGATTTTGAAAATAAAACTATATTTGGAGCAGAAGCTTTAATGCGATGGAATCATCCAACTAAAGGAGTATTACCCCCACAGGATTTTATTCAGCTTATGGAACAGACTGGTGATATTCATTGGGTTGGTCAATGGGGTATTGAAAGAATGATTCGTTTTCAGCAAGCGATGTATACTAAATTTCCTAATTTACCACTTGTCTTTTCACTGAACTTGTGTTTAAAGCAGCTATTGAATCCGAATATGGCTAAGGATCTAATTGGAATTGCCCAAAAGCTTAATGTAAAAGCAAGTAAAATCATGTTTGAAATTACAGACTTTATGGTTTATGAGAAAATGAAGATTGTAGAGGCAAATATTACACGTTTAAAAGCATTTGGATTTAAGATTGCGGTAGATGGTTTTCCTCTTAATCCTCAATCTGTTTTGTCAATCCAAAAATGTCCGATTGATGTTGTTAAATTAGGAAGAATATTTTTAAAGGATATTACAAATAATTTTTCTCAAGAAAAGCTATTAGTAAATTTGCTTGATTATTGCCATAAGAATAAAAAAATTGTCGTATGTGAGGGAATTGAAACTAAAGATTTATTACATTACGTTAAAGAACAAAAGGTAAATTATGGATCTGGATTTTATTTTGCAAGAGCTCTAGACATTCCTTCTTTTATTAAATATATAGAAGAAGAACTTTGGCAAACAAAGCTAGAAGATTAAATTAGGCGTTGTCCTTTAAAAGATAAAAAAATATTTGAATTTAAGCATACAAGCAATATAAAAGATTGTCTATGATGCATAAATTTGTTGAATTGTATGTTGGTTTGTTGTATAATTTAAAAGTAAAAAAACTGAAAGGTTGTGTTGAATATGGGAAGAGCACATGAGGTTCGTGCAGCATCTATGGCAAAAACTGCCGCAATGAAATCTGCAAAATATGCAAAATGGGGAAAGGAAATTTTTATTGCAGCCAAGTCTGGTGTTCCTGATCCTGAAATGAATCAAAGCTTAAAAAGAGTGATTGAACGTGCTAAGAAGGATCAATGTCCTGCAGATGTCATTAAACGTGCTATTGCTAAGGCAGCAGGTGTTGCTTCTGGAGCATCTAAAGAAAAAACATATGAAGGATATGGACCTGGTAATGTAGCTATGATTGTTGAATGTACTACAGATAATGATAATCGTACATTCACAGATGTTCGTACTGCATTTAATAAAACAGGAGGTCAATTAGGTACTTCAGTAGGCTATTTGTTTAGTCGTAAGGCTAAATTTGTATTTGCTAGCATGTCAGAAGATGAGGCTATGGAAGCATTAATGATGGCAGATGCAGATTGTGAAGAAATTACAACCGATGATGATGGAAACACTTTAATTCTTGCAGATCCTAAGGATTTTGAATCTATTAAGAATGCATTAGAAGGAGCTAATCCAGAATTAGAATTTGATGAAGCTGCAGTATCTTTAGTACCATCAAATTATGTTGATCTTGATGAAGACCATGAGGCTAAGTTTAGAAGATTATTAGATTTACTTTCTGAATTAGATGATGTTCAAGATGTTTATCATAATGCCAATATTTCTCTAAGTGATGAAGAATAATTCAAAAGCAATGATAATTAGGCAATATGTCTAACAATCATTGCTTTTTGTTTTTTCCGACAAGATAATATAGAATAATACATTAAAATGGATAAGACAATGCTTTTTATAATAGTTCTAATACGAAAAAATTATACAATCTATTTAGACATAAAAGTCTAAGCTTTTTCATTTTAGATGGTTGTATATATAGAAAAAGTCGTATAGAAGGGTGAAGAAACTAAAAAGTTCAAAGGAGGACAAGTAATGTCTAAACTAACAATGAAGTATGAATTTTGAGTAAGAGGAATTTACTTAGAAATTAAAGTTCTATATTAACATAAGAGATTTAATTCAAAGTGGATCTAATCTCTATGATTCTACCTTCTTTAGCGATGTCTATCTTCAAAAGAAAAACAAAGCCCTCAAAGATTTAAATACCTTCTAAGTCTAACTCCAACCATAGAAGAGCTGAGTAAATGTAGTTCTTTAGTTTTATGATAAATTGAATCAATAAATCCTATTAAAATAAGTATTTTTTAATTCCTAGGTAAAAAGTAGTTGACTATATACAAGTTGTGGTATAAAATATAAGTGTAAGAAGTAAAATAAAAAAACAAGGTTAGAGGAAACTCTAATGTTGTTTAGAATTTAAACCTTAGAAGAGTTCCCATCAAACTTGGCGGTTAGAGGGAACTTTTCTTTTGCTTTTTAATGAAGTTTATCATTTCAAATGCGATTCTTAGTATTATAAAAATAATATTTAAAATCAACAAAAGTATTTCCATCGGCTCTCACCTCATAGTCGAGAAATCCATTTCTGAAATTCATTTGAATCCATTATGGAACAACCTCACGGATTTTAGAGCCTCTCTAACCTTGCCCAAAGTCTTTCAACCTTGTAGTCTTTCGACCAATTTCTATTATACATAATTCGACTAATTTTACAATACGAAAATAAGAAATATTTTAGTTTCCCCAAAATAAAATAAGATTATATTTTCTGTGAAAAAATCTTTGAGAATATAGGAAAAATGTACTAAATTTCATATAATTCAATAAGCAAAACTCAAATTTATTTTTTGTTCTTCATTGTTTTTTTTTTGTTCTTGTATTATAATATTAGAAGGAAGTATTTACTTATTAGGAGGAAATTAAAATATGCCATTAGTTAATGTAAAAGAAATGATGGAAAAGGCTAGAGATGGCCATTATGCAGTAGGTGCGTTCAACATTAATAATCTTGAATGGACAAAGGCAATTCTTCAAACTGCAGAAGAATTAAAGGCTCCAGTAATTTTAGGAGTATCAGAGGGTGCAAACAAATATATGACAGGATATAAGGTTGTAGCTGATATGGTAAAGGCTATGATTGAAACATTAAATATTACTGTTCCTGTTGCATTACACTTAGATCATGGTACCTATGAAGGTGCACAAAAAGCCTTAGCTGCTGGATATTCATCTGTTATGTTTGATGGTTCACATTATGATATTGATGAAAATGTTGAAAAAACAAAGGAAATCGTTGCTTTAGCAAAGAAGCTAGGTGCTACTGTAGAAGCTGAGGTAGGTTCTATTGGTGGTGAAGAAGATGGAGTTACTGGTCGTGGAGAGGTTGCAGATCCAGTTCAATGCAAGATGATTGCTGATTTAGGAATTGATATTTTAGCAGCTGGTATTGGTAATATTCATGGTCAATATCCTGCAAACTGGCAAGGCCTTGATTTTGAGACTTTAGCTGAAATTAAGAAGGTTTGTGGAAATATGCCACTTGTATTACATGGTGGTACTGGTATTCCTGAGGATATGATTAAGAAAGCTATTTCTTTAGGTGTTTGTAAAATCAATGTGAATACAGAATGCCAATTATCCTTTGCTGCAGCTACTCGTGCTTATATTGAAGCTGGCAAGGATAGGGAAAAGAAAGGGTTTGACCCTCGTAAGCTTTTAGCTCCAGGTGCAGATGCAATCAAGCAGACAGTGAAAGAAAAAATGGAAATGTTTGGTTGTATTGGAAAAGCAAATTAATAAAACATATGGGGCGATGAAAATCGCCTCTTCATTTCGAAAAGGAGAATTGTATGAAAATAGCGCTAATTAATGAAAATTCACAGGCAAGTAAAAATGAACTTATTTATAATACCTTAAATGCAGTAGCTACTAAGTATGGTCATACGGTAGATAACTATGGTATGATTCAAGTAGAAGATCAGCCATTAACCTATGTACAAAATGGTTTACTTGCTGCAATATTACTCAACTCAGGTGCTGCGGATTTTGTTGTTACAGGTTGTGGTACGGGAAGTGGAGCAATGCTTGCATGTAATTCCTTTCCCAAAGTATTATGTGGTTTAATTGTCGATCCATCAGATGCATATATGTTTGCTCAAATTAATGATGGAAATTGTGCTGCCTTTCCTTTTGCTAAAGGTTTTGGTTGGGGAGCAGAATTAAATTTAGAATATTGCTTCGAAAAATTGTTCAACGGACCTAGAGGACAAGGCTATCCAAAGGAAAGAGTCGTTCCTGAACAAAGAAATAAAAAGATATTAGATCAGGTTAAAGAAATTACACATACACCAATGATTGAGATATTAAAAAAAGTAGATAGAGACTTTTTGTTAGAAACAATAGATCGTCCAACCTTTAGAAAATATTTCTTTGCAAATGCCAAAGATAAAGAAATCATAAGCTTTATTCAATCTTGCTTAAAGTAAAATAATATTTTTAGAATCGAGGTGAGTCTATGAAAGTCCTACTTTATTTTGAAAATGAAAAAATGCTGAAAAAAAGTGGCATAGGACGTGCTGTTGAGCACCAGAAAAAAGCTTTAGAATTAAATGAAATAGAATATACCTTAAATAAAAAGGATACATTTGATGTAGCTCATATCAATACATATTTTTCAAAGAGCTCAAACTTAATCAAAAAACTAAAGAAAAAAGGAATTCCAGTAATTGTTCATGGTCATTCTACAAAAGAAGATTATCAAAATTCCTTTTGGTTTTGGAAAATTACAAAAGGATATATATATCATAGCTTGAAAAAAACATATTCCTTGCCTAATAGGATTATCACACCAACACCTTATTCAAAAGGGTTGATTGAAAATTATGATTTTGTACATTGCCCTGTTGTAGCTATTTCTAATGGAATTGACTTTACTAAATATCATGATGTGAGTATATCAAAGGAAGAGGAAAAGAATTTAAGAGAAAGATTTGGACTTCGTCCGACAGATAGAATTGTTTTAGGTATTGGATGGTTTTTTGAAAGAAAAGGAACACACGATTTTATCGAAATTGCAAAATCCTTTGATGATACAACAAAATTCATTTGGTTCGGTGCTAATAATAAGGCTTTAATGACAAAAAAAATTTTACAAGCAATTAAAAACAAGCCAGATAATGTGATTTTACCTGGATATGTTTCTCAAGATACGATTATTAAAATGCTTCATATTGCAGACTGTTTTGTTTTCCCTAGCTACGAAGAAACGGAGGGAATTGTTTTACTTGAAGCTTTAGCTTGTCAAACTCCTACAATTCTTAGGGATATTCCTGCATTTAGTTATTTAACTCATATGAAAAATTGCTTGAAGGCTGTAAATAATACTGAATTTGTAGCTGCAATTCAAAAAGCATTTGATGAAGATATGACAGAAATACTTCAAAATGGTGTGGAGCTTGTAAAAAAAAGAGATTTAAAAATTATTGGAAGTCAGTTAAAGGAACAATATGAAATTGTTTTAAATGATAAATAATCAAACCCCCTTAAAAACGAAAGTATATTTGTTTTTAAGGGGGTTATTTTTAAAAATTTAATTAACCATGTTTTCTAAATCAAAGGTTTGAAATAAATGGTATTGTTTTAAAGGAAGCTCTACATCGTAATAGGTTCCATAGGTTTGAAAATCCTTATGATAAATATAAGAAGTTTTTTCTAATATGTGACTGTATTTACCCTCTTTATAAGGAATTAACAGCTTCACACGAATAGTCGAAGGTCCAACATGGGAAAGTATATCTTCAAATAGCTCCTTTAAATTTAATTTTGTTTTGTTAGAAAATTGTAAAGAAGGATAGCCTAATATTTGTAAGTCTGTGTTTTTATTTTTATCCCACTTGTTTAATAGAAATAAGGTTGGAATTTTATCTGCTTGTAAAGCAGTTAATACCTGCAAAACAACATTGATTTGTTCATTAATATAAGGGCTTGAAGAATCTACAACGTGTATAATATAGTCAGCATGCTGAATTTCTGTTAATGTTTGATAAAAGGAATTGACTAAAGTATGTGGCAGTTTAGAAACAAATCCAACTGTATCAACTAAGATAAATTCTTTTTTGTCATAGGTAATTTTTCTATTATAAGTAGATAAGGTAGCAAAAAGCTGATCTTTTTCATACACCTGCTTATCTAGTTGTCCTATATATTCTAATAAAGAATTCATAGTGGATGATTTACCTGCATTAGTATAACCAACTAAGGCTACGATAGGAATATCGTTCTTTTTTCGTTTTTCTATTTGACTTTCCTTCATCATTTTGAGATTCTTTAATTCGTTTTTTAAATGATTGATTTCAGCTAAAATGTGTCTGCGATCAAGCTCGGCTTGCGTTTCACCTGCACCACGATTTGATAGTGAGCCACTTGTTCCACCTATACGTGATTCTTTTTCTCTCAAAAAGGCAATTCTAGGAAGCAAGTATAAATTTTTAACAAGCTTTATTTCTAAAGCTGCTTCCTTAGTTTGGGCACGTTCTTCAAATATTTTCAAAATCAAATAGCTTCTGTCAATACACTCTATTTGAAGAGCGTCACTAACATTTCTAAGCTGGGAAGGAGAAAGCTCATCATTGAAGATGATGAGGTCTGCATTATATGCATTTATTGCAATGATGATTTCAGAAAGCTTTCCTTTACCTACATAGGTTTTACTATTAGGAGAATCTAATTTCTGAGATATTTTAAAAACGGTATTTATATCAATTGCTTTAGCTAGATTTTCAAGTTCATCTAAAGAATACTTTACATCGTAAATATCATAAGCAGTTGTAACAGCAACTAAAATAGCATTCATTGTCGATTTCCTCCTTTTGCATATATTATAAACTATTTTTTCCAAGATTAGAAGTGTATGTAAAAGAATTTTATAGCATATAATAAATCAATGAGGAGGGGTACCATGGAAGAATTAAATGCAAGAGCTAAGCAGGTATTTAATTTGATTAAAAAATATTCATTACAAAATAATATAAAAACTATGGGCAGTGAGTTTTTAATTTTGGCAATGTATGAAACAGAGGATAGTTTATGCCATTTTCTATTAGATGAGTATGACATAACTAAAGAAGAAATAGAAGAAAAAACGAACGATGTTTTTATCTTGAGAAAAGATTTAGGAGAATACAATTCATCTTTAGAAGCCATACTTCATCAGGCAAAGCTTTTGGCTGGTGATGGAAGTATCTCAGAAGAACATTTATTTATGGCGGTTTTAATGAATAAAAATACTATTGCCTGTTCAATTTTAGAAGCGTTGGATTTGAGTATTGAAGAGTTGATTGAAGATGTTAAGGATATTTATGATTTTGAACATCATGACACAAATGAGATTTCCTTTGTAAGAAACATTACAAAGGAAGCTAAAAATGGCGAGTTGGACACCTTTATAGATAGAAGCGAGTATTTAAAAAGATTGGACGTTATTCTTCATCGGAAATATAAAAATAATCCACTATTGATTGGGAATGCTGGTGTGGGGAAAACTGCATTAGTGGAAGGATATGCAAAAAAGCTTGTTGATGAAAATTCTGATGTTTCTATCTTGGCTTTGAATTTAACCTCTATGCTTGCAGGAACTAGATATCGTGGTGATTTTGAAGAACGATTTGATAAATTTATTAAAGAGATTGCAAGCAAGAAAAATGTTGTTATCTTTATCGATGAAATTCATACCATTATTGGAGCTGCAACTACGGATGGGAATTTAGATGTGGCAAATATGCTAAAACCACTTCTTGCTAGAAATGGGATAAAGCTTATTGGAGCAACTACCTTAGAAGAATATCATAAAACGATTGAAAAGGATAAAGCTCTAGCAAGAAGATTTCAAACAGTATTTGTAAGTGAGCCATCCTTAGAAGAAACAAAAGAGATTCTTTATGGCTTACGCCCAGATTATGAAAAATTTCATGATGTAAAAATTGGCGATGTAGTATTAGACTATTTGTTGACAGAATCTAATCGCTGTATTATTCATAAATTTCGTCCAGATAAATGTATTGATGTTTTAGATGATATGTTATCTTTGGCAAACATTTTAAATAAAAAAGAAGTAACCACAGATGATGTAGACTATACAATTCACACATATTTAGGGAATAGGTATGCTATAGCAAGCTATGTTCCAGCTTATGAAGCATTAGAAAAATACCAGTGGTTATATTTAAATCATTTGCTAGATGATAAGCCATTATTAAAATTAAAATATCAAGGGAACAAGGAAGGCCTAGATACATTAATTTCGGATTGTAAGCAAATCTTTAATATCGGGCATGAAGCCGTCTTAAGCATTGATTTGAGTGGTTATAAAGATCCCTTTATGCTCACAAGTCTTATTGGAGCCCCACCAGGCTATATAGGATATGAGGACGAAGGAATACTTTCTAAGCATATTTTAGCTTACCCAAGTTCTATTCTTGTGTTCAAAAACTTTAGTCAAGCAAGTGGCAATATCGGTTCATTTATTTTTAACTTTATAAAAAGTGGATTTTTTACAGATCAAAAATCTAGATGCATTCAGTTAAACAACGTGGTTGTAGTTATCGAAGGTATTTTAGAAAATAAGAGTATGGGATTTAATGAAAAGGTTATTGAAGAAAATGACATTTTTGATGAATCTATTACAAATGAGCATCTTTGTTTATCTAATCTAAATGCGATATATGAGAAGGCTCTTTCTAGGTTAAATTATGAGATTTCCTTCGACTTTAATATAGATTCTAGCAATAAGAAAAAGGTAAATCGTTATCTTTATGAATTTACTAAGAATAATGTAAAAGGCACCTATCAAATTCATAAAGAGGATATTTTAGATGGTTGGCTATAGATTTAGCAAAAACGAAAAAGCCTAGCAATAAACTAGGCAAGATAAGTAGATATGTTTTAAGCTTGAGTTTGGTTTTTCTGTTTTTGGAGATTGAATACAGCATTATACATATCAAATTCATTGTTTTTATAGATACCGTATTCTAATGCTATTTCATAATAGATAGATTCTGTTGGATTCATTTCAATGCCATTTTTTTCAAATATAGGATTTACGATATCATTTAACATAGGAAAGAAGACGTCTGGTACGTTTTCTTTTTTATCTAGATAGGAATTGATTTTTTCCTCAAAAGAATCTAACTTCTCAATATCGTTTTTTAAATCTAAATTTTGATTTAAAAGCTCTGATTGAAATTCATGAACGTACAATAATAGATTAATTGTTTTTGCACATTTTTCCATTTCTTCATAGTTTTCTTTGAAGGTGTAATCTAGAATGGTTTTAATTGTGTAAAAATTATCATGAATATAATCAAAGCCAACGGAGAAAAAAATCTCCTCCTCTTCTAAAAGAGATTTTCCTTTGGCATATGTATCATATAAATAATCCACAACTGCAATTACAGAAGTAAATCTAGAAATTGTTTTACTCTTTGTTTTTACAAGACGAAAGATGAAGTCATGATTTTCTTTTTTCCAGCTTGCGTAATCTTCATAAATATTCATAATTGCCTCTTAATTACGATTGCGATTATGAGGGAAAAGAAGAACATCACGAATGTTTGTTTTTCCTGTTAATAGCATTACGGTTCTATCGATACCAATACCAATACCGCCTGTAGGTGGCATACCATATTCTAATGCTTCAACGAAATCTGTATCTATTTCACAAGCTTCATCGTTTCCTAGATTTCTTTCTTGTAGCTGACGAGTGAAACGTTCCATTTGATCAAGTGGATCATTTAATTCCGTAAAGGCATTACCATATTCAGTTCCACCCATAAATATTTCAAAACGATCTGTGAATCTTGGATCAATAGGATTTTTCTTGGCTAGTGGAGAAATTTCTAGTGGATGTCCATATAGAATAGTTGGTTCTACAAGCTTGTCCTCACCATATTTTTCAAAGAATGCATTAATGATATGTCCAACACCTGTAAAGTGAGCAGGAACTTCTATTCCATGTTCTTTTGCGAGAGACTTAGCCTCGTCAAAGGACATTTGTTTCCAGAAGTCAACCCCACACTCTCTTTTAATTAAATCTACCATATGAATTCTTTCAAATTTAGATAAGTCATAGGTATGACCATCAAATTCAACAGTAGTAGTACCTAAAACCTCTAAGGCTACAGACTTAAAGAAGTTTTCTGCAAGGTTCATCATACCTTCCATATCAGAATATGCTAAATAAGCTTCAACGGTTGTGAACTCTGGATTGTGTCTAGAGTCTACACCTTCGTTTCTAAATAAACGTCCAATTTCATAAACAGCTTCCATACCACCAACGATTAAACGCTTTAAAGGTAATTCTGTTGCGATACGAAGGTAAAATGGCATATCTAATGCATTATGATGTGTAACAAATGGACGTGCTGCTGCTCCACCTAGAATTGGCTGAAGAACAGGTGTTTCTACTTCAACAAATCCTTGGTTATCAAAGAAGTGCTGAATTGCACGAATAATTTTAGGACGCATAAACGCAACTCTTCTAGAATCATCATTTACAATTAAATCTACATATCTTCTACGACGAGCCTCTTCAACATCCTGTAGGCCATGGAATTTTTCAGGTAGTGGCTTAATTGCCTTTGACAGATGAGTAAATACCTTACAGCGAACTGTAAGCTGACCAGTATTTGTTCTCATGATAGAGCCTTCAATACCTAAGATATCGCCAATATCAGATTTAATAAAAACATCATAGGCATCTTCACCTAATATTTCTTTTGAAATATAGCATTGGATAGTTCCAAATTTATCTAATATATTTATGAATCCAATTTTACCTTGACGTCTTTTTGCAATCATACGCCCAGCAATTTTAACATTGAATTCTTTAGCTTCTAAATCCTCTTTTGTATAAGAATCGAATTGTTCTAGTATTGTTTTTGAGTTTGCAGTACGATCATATTTTTGACCAAAAGGGCGAATTCCTTTCTCCTCTAAATACTTAATCTTTTCTATTCTAATTCTTTCTTGTTCAGGTCTTTTTTCCATAAAAAAAACAGCCTCCTTTTTAACGCTATTTATTATAGCATAATAGGTTTTAAAAAACAATAAATGAGCAAAAGAAAAGCTTAAGTTTAAACCTAAGCTTTTAAGTATTTTAATATAACACTCTTAGAATTACCCAAGTTCATAATAAGAGAATAATAATATGACTCAAGTGTTGCAACATGCAAATCTAAAGTATAATGTAGGTTTTCATTCCCATTAGGAATCTCTAAGCCTATAATATAAATATCTGATCCTGTTGCATGAGGGTTACACTTTTTTAAAAAATGCATATCTATAGGAATTTCATTTTGATTATCCAAAAAATAAAATTGAAAGGAATAATATTTTCTTTTTTCAGTCTTTAAAGAGAAGTCTTGTAATACATTAAGCTTATTTGCTTGATTAAATTCTTTTAAAGTGATTTCAGAAACAATAAGCTTTGAGGCTGTATATTCTTTTTCTTCAATTGTAAAGCTTTCTTCTGAGGTAAATATTCCTTCTATAAGAGGTTTGGTGTAAGCATTCTTTTTTAAACAGCTTGTGAAAAGAAATAATAAAAGTAAGGATGCCAAAATTTTAAAAGATTTCATTTTATAAACCCTCCTAGTAATTTTATTATAGCATATTAAAATATGCATTTCAATTTAAACATCTTTTCAATTTAAACATCTCAACAATTTGTTTTTGAGTAGTTTTATGCTAAATGATTTTAAATTACAAATAAGTTGAACAATAATTTGAACTATTGTAAAATAGAGTTAAAGAGTAGTAGGTGAGGTTATGAAGCTAGAGGATAAGATAAAACAAATCAGAGAAAAAGAAGATTTGAGCCAAGAAACGTTTGCAGAATGTCTTGGTGTTTCAAGGCAAACAGTAATCGAAATGGGAGAATGATATACACAAAATATACAAATATTTGTCAAAAATAGCACTATTTAGGCTTTAAAGCAGTGATTAAAGGCAATAAGAAGTGACTAATTTTGCCTCGTTCATATATTATCCATACATTATATTCATACATTTGAATCAAAATAAAAGAGTCCAATAAAGGAGACTGCTGAAAAAGTCTCTTGAGGTTTAACAGGAAGTAAGCCACGATTA
>JAMPGQ010000035.1 GCA_023663825.1 Anaeroplasma bactoclasticum | reverse complement strand
TTTTTGTTGTTATTTTTGTGTAAATTGTTGTTTAAAGTGATATTTTATTATATAATAATAAAGATTTCTTAAAAAAAGGGTGGTGCTTGATATGTTAGAAAATTATAGAGAATTTAAAAATTTTTTAAATACCCTTAAATGCCATCCTAAATTGTTGTTGCATAGCTGTTGTGCTCCTTGCTCATCTCATGTTTTATTTTTACTTAAGGATTATTTTGAAATTACAGTTTTTTATTCAAATGACAATATTTATCCTGTAGAAGAATATCAAAAACGATTAGAAGAGGAAATTCGTTTTTGTAAAGAAATTGATCCTAATATAAAAGTCATTTATGATTCTTATCAAGCATTAGATTATTCTAATGCTATTAAAGGATATGAATCCTTAGGAGAAAAAACAGAGCGTTGTTATAAGTGTTACGAGCTAAGATTAGAAAAAACGGCAGTTAAGGCGCTTGAACTTGGCTTTGATTATTTTACCACTACACTTTCTATTTCTCCACATAAAGTTTCTAAATGGATAAATGAAATAGGATTTAAGCTAGAAGAAAAATATAAAGTGGCTTTTTTATATTCTGATTATAAGAAGGAAGAAGGATATAAGCATTCTATAGAATTATCGAAAGAATATGGCTTATATCGACAGGACTATTGTGGATGTTTTTATTCTAAAGAAGAAAGAAGGAATGTTCATGCAGAAGAATAAGAAAACAAAAATTCTACATTTGAATATTCCTAATGATAAAAGGCTTATCTTTATGAGCGATATTCATGGTGATATCAAGCTTTTTAAAAAAGCACTTGAAGAGGTACAGTTTTCTTCTGAAGATTATCTTTTTGTAATTGGAGATATGATTGAAAAGGGTGATCCTTTTGACAATTTAGCAATGTTAAAATATGTCATTGAATTAGATAAACAAGAAAATGTCTATTTTATGGCAGGAAATTGTGATGAGGTATTTCGTTTTATTCTCCCACCATTAGATAAAAAAAGATTTTTATATTATGCAACAGAACTAAAAAAATCTGTAATTAATGATATGGCAGAAGAAATGAGATATCCTATTCATAAAGAAATGGATATAGAAGATTATATAAGGACGATAGAAGAAAAATATCCAGAATATTTTACTTTTGTTGATGAGCTTCCTGATGTTATATTCGTTAATGACTCTTTAGTCTTAGTTCATGGTGGTATTATGGATATTAATCATATTCCTTCAAATGCATTAGAAGTATTAAAGTGTGATCGATTCTTAGAGCTAAGTCCAATACAGCCTAAGATTATGATTGTTGGTCATAACCCTACAAGAAACTATAGAGTGGATATTGCTTGTGTAAATCCGATATTTGATTTTAGAAAAAACATTATTTGTATTGATGGTGGTAACAATGTTGTTAAAGGTGGACAAATCAATGTGGTTTCGTTAAATTGCTTATCTAATATGAAATTTAGTTTTTTTGCGATTGATCATTATCCAAAATATATTGTAGAAGAGGATATTACCTATGAACAGCCTAAAAATCAATTTTCTATGCGCTTTGGTAAAAACGAAGTGGAGCTAATTACGAAAGATCTTGACTTTTATTTAATACGACCAATGGGAACCAATGATGAGCTTTGGGTTCATGAGGAATTTATTTTTGAAGTCGATGGTAAGTACTATTGTTATGATGGATCAAATACCTTCTTGAATTTAAAAAAAGGAGAAGAGATTTCAGTTATTAAAAAAGCTAAGCCATATAGCTTAATCAAGCATAATGGTATAGTTGGATTAATTGAATCAAAATACATCCATGATAACAAGTTATAAGATTACTTCAAATAGTGAAGGCTTGACATTGAAAGAATATCTAGAAAGCTATCATCTAGGTAAGTCAAAGGTTACGAATCTATTTTCAACTAATGCAATATCTGTAAATGGAATCGTTGGTACAAAAAATTTAATTTTGAAAACAAATGATATTGTAACAATTGATGTTGAAGAGAAAATAGATTTTATTCCAGATGCTAAGAAACTAGATATACTTTATGAAGATAATTATATTTTAGCAGTGAATAAGCCATGTCACATATTAGTTCATCCAGATAGTAAGGAAAAGCGAGATACTGTTTGTAATATTGTTGCTTACTATTATAAAAATAAGGGTCTGTCATATCAGGTACGCTATGTACATAGATTGGATATGGATACAACAGGTGTTTTATTATTTGCAAAGGATAGTTTATCCTTAGCCAAGCTAGATCAGATGATTTCTACACATGAATTAAAAAGAACATATTTATGTTTAGCAAAAGGAAAATTTAAGAATAAAAAGGATACAATCGATGCACCTATTGGTGAGGATCGGCATCATCAACAAAGAAAAAGAATTTCTAAAACAGGAAAACCTGCTATTACACATTATGAGGTTCTTAAGGAATATAAAGGGTTTAGTTTAGTTCAGGTACAGTTGGAGACGGGAAGGACACATCAAATTCGTGTTCATCTATCTTCTATTGGCCATCCCCTTTTAGGAGATGAGCTTTACGGGAACTTTGATCAAATGGCTCCACGTGTAATGCTTCATTCTTATAAAGCAAGTTTTATCCATCCTGTCACTTGTGAAAAAATAGAAATTGTGAAGGATATTCCTTTTGATATGAAACAACTGATAAAGAGGTAGTAATATATGCAATTTATTTATGAAAAGAAAATTGAATATGGGATGTGTGATACACATGCTGAACTCAAAATTCCTGAAATCTTAAAGATGGTAGAAGCAGGAGTAGCTAGTTTTTTTGGAATTTATCATAAGGATAATGTGAGTATGAAAAGAGAGTATCAAGCATTATGGCTCTTTACAAAGACTTGTTTTAAAATTGATCGATTACCCTATTGGGATGAGATAGTCGTAATAGAGGCCTGCAGAGTTGAGATGGAATCAAAGTTAACCTGTCTTATTGAGATTTACATTCATCCAAAGGGTGTAGCAAAAGGGATTACTGCATGGGTGGAATGTTTAGCTGCAGAATTATCGACACGAAAGCTGTTACGTCTTTCTGCCTTTGATTTTCAAATTCCTGTTACTAAGCTTTGTCCTATAGAATTTGGAAAATGGAATGTGGAATGTGAGGAGGAAAGAAGTCTAGTAGTTTCTTCTAGCTATTTAGATTATTCTAGACATGTCAATAATGCAGAATATTTACGCATTATATTTGATGGTTATACATTAGAAGAACTAGATCAAATGAATGTTGTTTTTGTAGAACTTCATTATTTGAAAGAATCAAAAGAAAAAGATATCTTGAGAATTAAGAAAAAGAAAATCGAAAAAACGACTTACTTTCAAATTGTTAAGGATCTGCCAATTTTAGAAGTGCTTATAGAGGAGGAATAATATGATATTTGGAAAATATGTAAATAAGTATTATTGGAAATATTTTGGATTTTTCCTTTTTGGACTTTTAGCTCTTCTTGCAGTAAACTGGTTTCAGCTAGAAATTCCAAGAATTTGTGGAGAAATTCTAGATGGTATTGGTGATAAGGCAAAGGGAGATTCTGATTCTTTATTTAATAATCCAGATGGAATTAGACATCTAATGCTAGAACTTGCCTTCATTGCAGGAATTATGTTTGTTGGACGTTTTACCTGGAGATATTGTATCTTTGGTGTAGCTGCTAGGATAGAAGCAGATGTAAGATATCAAATGTTTACGCACTCTCTTAAGCTTTCCAATTCCTATTACAAGCACCATAAAACAGGTGCATTAATGGCACTATTTACAAATGACTTACAAGTAATCAAGCAATCCTTTGGCAGTGGTACTGTTATGGCTATAGATGCAATATTTTTAGGAAGCTTTGCTTTATATCGTATGTTTTCTACCAATTGGATACTTTCTTGTTTTAGTATTATTCCTATGGCATTAATTGCTGTGATTTCAGCGGTAGTAGGTCGTATTATAAAAGAAAAGTTTAAAGCTAGACAGGAAGCATATGAGGCTTTATCTGATTTTACCCAAGAGAATTTCAGTGGTATTGCAGTAGTAAAGGCCTTTGTAAAAGAAGTACACGAAATTAGACACTTTGATAAAATCAATGAGGAAAATCGTGCAAAGAATATCAATTACGTGAAGTTTGCAACGCTTTTAAATGTTTTATTGACTGTTGTTATTTCTTCTATATTCCTTTTACTTTTTGCAGGAGGTTCCTATTTTGTTTTAAACGGCTTTATGGGCAAGGAATTTACAGTAGGTGAAATGTGGGAATTTGTTGGATATTTTGATGCGGTTATATGGCCATTTATGGCAGTAGCACAGCTCATCAATATGCGTGCACAGGCAAATGCCTCTCTTTCTCGTGTCAACGAATTCTTAGATGAAAAGATTGAAATTGTAGATAAGGATGTTACAGAAATAGAACAGATTCGCGGAAAAATTGAATTTAAGAATTTAAATTTTTGCTATCCAGATGGATCTAATACAGTTTTATCCGATATCTCTTTAGTGATTCCTGAAGGAAAAATGGTGGGGATCATCGGCAAAACAGGCTGTGGTAAGACGACAATTGTGGATTTACTCCTACGTACCTATAACCTAGAAGATGGTCAAATTTTTATAGATGATAAGGATATTATGCATATTCCATATAAAAAGGTAAGAGAGGCTATTGGATATGTTCCACAGGATAACTTCTTATTTAGTGATACTATCTCTAATAATATAGCTTTTGCCTATGAGAAATTAGATGAGGAGGCAATTATCTCTGCTGCAAAGCTTGCTGATGTGCATAATAATATTTTAGAATTTCAGGAAAAATATGATACCATTTTAGGAGAACGTGGTGTAACCTTATCTGGAGGACAGAAACAAAGAGTTTCTATTGCCAGGGCTATTGTAAAAAATCCCCCAATCCTAATTTTTGATGATTCTGTTTCAGCAGTAGATACCAAAACAGAAGAAACTATATTAAGCAATCTAAGAGCTTTAAGGGAAGGTAAAACAACTCTAATGATTGCTCATCGTATTTCTACAGTGAAAACCTTAGATATGGTGGTCGTTATGGATGAAGGAGCTATTGTAGGCGTAGGTACGCATGATGAGCTTCTTGCAACCTGCCCATTATACCAAGAAATGGTACATCTTCAATCCTTAGAGGCTGAAATTAATGGAGGTGCGGAGTGATGCAAAAGTTTGATGATAACAAAAATGTATGCACCTATAAAGATAAAACAGTTCTGAAAAGACTGCTTAAGTATGCCAAGAAAGAAAGGGTAGCTTTCTTATTATCTTTCTTGTTTACTGCTCTGCTTGTAGTCGTAGATTTAATGCCAGCCTATTTAGAAGGAGAACTGATTGGTATATTAGATAATGCTCAAAAGACGTATCAGGAAAAAATGACATTTATTATTATCTTGATGTGTAGCTATGCAGCTGTTATTGCAGGTAGTGCATTCTTAAACTATTTCAATTCAATGATGCTTCAAAAGGCTGGTCAGAGGATTGTAAGAGATGTAAGAAGAGAGGTTTTCGTAAAAATTGAAGGCTTAGCAATTGCCCAAATAAACGCAACACCTGTGGGTAAGCTTGTGACAAGAGTGACTTCAGATGTAAATATGATTAATGAGCTTTATACAAATGTTATCGTAAATTTGATTCGATATATTTTAACGATAATCTTTGTTTTAATTATGATGCTGATTTTATCGCCATTATTAACTGCTTATATTCTTTGTGTAATGCCTTTCTTGATTGCTATGTCAATTGTATTTAATAAGGTATCTAGAAGACAATATCGAAAGGTTAGAGGCTGTGTTTCTAATATGAATGCCTTTCTATCTGAAAATTTAAGTGGTATGAAAATTACTCAAATTTTCAATCAAGAGAACAAGAAGACTTTAGAGTTTGAAAAGAAGAATGCTGATTTAAAGAAAAATAGTATTAAAGAGGTTTTAATTTTTGGTGTATTTAGACCAGCAATTTATGTTTTATATGTCCTATGTCATATCATCATATTATATAATGGTTTTTATATGGTACTAGAAGAAAAAATGCTTTCTAAGAACCTCGTAAAATTCTATCAGTATAATGGACAATTCTTTAACCCAATCCAGCAGCTTGCAGATCAATTTAATCAACTACAATCTGCTTTTGCATCAAGTGAGCGTATCTTTGAGATTTTAGATATGAAGGCTCAGATTTTAGATAAAGAGGATGCAATTGTATTAGATCATATTGAAGGAAAAATTGAATTTGATCATGTATGGTTTGCCTATAATGAGGAAAATTGGATTTTGAAGGATGTTAGCTTTACAATTGAGCCAAACCAAACTGTTGCCTTTGTAGGTGCAACTGGTGCTGGTAAAACAACGATTTTAGCTCTAATCGTAAGAAATTATGAGATTCAAAAAGGCTCGATTCGGATTGACGGTATAGATGTAAGAGATATTGCCTTAGAGAGTCTAAGAAGCCATGTTGGACAGATGCTTCAGGATGTATTTTTGTTCAGTGGTACAATTCGTTCTAATATCACAATGCGTGATGATAAGTTTTCTAATGAAGAGGTAATAGAGGCATGTCGCTATGTCAATGCATCTCACTTTATTGAAAAATTAGATAAGAACTATGATTATGAGGTTTTAGAAAGAGGAAATAATTTCTCATCTGGAGAGCGTCAGCTTTTATCCTTTGCAAGAACTATTCTTCATAAACCAAATATTATGATATTAGATGAGGCTACTGCCAACATTGATACAGAAACAGAAGTATTAATTCAAGATTCTTTAGAAAAAATGATGAATGTTGGTACGATGCTCATTGTTGCTCATAGATTATCTACCGTTCAGCATGCCGATAACATTATCGTTTTACATAAAGGAAAAATTATGGAAATGGGAAACCATCAAGAGCTTTTAGCTAAAAAAGGGTTATATTATAACCTTTACGAGTTACAATATAAACATATGGAATAGGAGGTAAAGCTTCATGAAAAAGAAGTATTGGATATTGATATGCAGTATAGCTGGTTTCATATTGGCATTAAGCATCTTTTTAATATGCTTCTTTAGTATTCCTAGAGTGGTCTATGGATATGATTCTTATGCTGATACCTATTATGTGGATTATGTTTATGGAAATGCATCCAGTTATATAATTAAAGATAAAGTACATGATAAGCCTGTAACCAAAATTAAGGCAAGAGCCTTTATGAAAAAGAGTAATTTAAAAGATGTAGTTCTTGGAAAAAATATTGATGAAATTGAAAGACTTGCATTTTTGGATTGTAAGAAATTAAAGAACATCAATTTAGATAGTGTAAAAGTGATTGGCAGAAATGCTTTTGAAAACTGTATTTCTTTAGAAGAAATTCATCTTTCTTTAGCAGATATTTTAGGTGGAGCATTTATAGGATGTAAAAGTCTATCAAAAGTTGAATTAGAAGATGTGTATTCTATCGGTAGCTATGCTTTTGCAAATACATCCATTATTAAAATAGAGATTCCTAAAAGCTGTTCATTGGTAGGAGAAGAAGCTTTTTATGGTTGTGAAAGCTTAAAGAGAATTATTGTCTATTCCTATTCTTTAAGAAATAATTCCTATTTAAATTCATTAAATGGGGTTGAATTTGTGTTAAACTAAAAAGATTTTCTTTGAAATAAGAAAGGAATATGCTATAATTAAAAGACCTAGGAGGAAGATAAAGTGAAAGATTTTGAAATAATTTCAGATGGCGCATGCGATTTAGCAGATGACGCTGTTTCAAAACTAGGGATTCGAGTTGTACCATTTTATGTAGCTTATGATGAAACAAATTACCTTAGGGAAAAGGTAGATTTTGCAGTACAAGATTTTTATCAAAAATTAATCGATAATCCAGGTGTTTTTCCAAAGACATCTATGCCTACTGCTGAGGATTATATGAAAGAGTTTGTTAGAGCATATAGTTTAGGTAAAGACATTTTATGTATAACAATTTCTAAAAAATTTAGTGGATCATTAAATTCTGCACTTATGGCTAGAGATATGTTTTTAGATGAGCATGATGATGCAAGAGTAGAAATTGTGGATTCTACAATGCTTTCTTGTTCGCAAGGACTTTTAATCCGTGAAATTGCAAGAATGAAAGAAAATGGTCTATCTTTAGATGAGGTATTAACAAAAGCAGAAGAATTAAAGAATACAGGACGTTGTTATTTTACCATTAATGGTTTATCCTATTTACAGCATGGTGGAAGAATTGGCAAGCTTACGGCTGTTGTAGGAAATATATTTAAAGTTACGCCTTTAATTATTGCTAAGGATGGAGAGATTCAATCAGGTGGTATTGCCTTATCTAGAAAGCGTGCTATTATGAAAATTTTTGATAAATTTTCAGGAATTGTCAAAAAATATAATTTGAATCTAGATGATTACTTACTAGAGGTTGGCTATGGTTACTCTCTAGAAGAAGGAAAAGAACTTGCAAGCAAGTTTGAGGAGATCTTTCATAAGAAGATTGAACTATTAGATCAAATTGGCGCTACTATTTCAGTGCATACAGGACCTTATCCTATAGGAATTGCCTTTATTAGAAAATATGATGCAAAATAGGCTTCTGTATGAAGCCTATTTTTTAGGAGGACAAAGCTATGAATCAAAACATAAAGAAAATACTTCCTAAATTGATTTTTTTTATAGTTCTTTCTATAGTAGTAATTATTATAGTATTATCCTTAAACGATATGCAAGAGATTGCAAAAACATTAAAAAATGTTAAGATTGGCTGGTTGGCTTTTGGATTTCTTTTTTTGTTATTGTATATGATATTTTATCCAATGCCATTATGTATTTTAGGTCATTCTAAGGAAGAAGAAAACATAAAATTTAAAGATTCTATGATGATTGGTTCAATTGAATATTTCTTTAATGGCATTACTCCTTTTTCATCTGGTGGGCAACCATTTCAAATTTATTCTTATCGTAAAATTGGAGTAAGCTTACATAGGGCATCAGGGATTGTTTTGATGAATTTTGTTTGTTCACAAATTGCCCTTGTACTCTTGTGTATTGGATCGTTATTCTTTTTTAATGAACTATCGAATGGTATTACCTATTTACAGGTAATGATTATTGTTGGGCTAGCAATCAATATTTTAATATTTGCTTTATTTTGTTCTGTCGGACTATCTAAGACAGTAAGAAAACTGCTTACAAAATTTGTAGGTTGGCTTCTAAATTTAAAGGTATTTAAGGGGAAATTAGCTCGTTTTGTAGCTGCCTTTGATGAATACTGTGCTGGAGCTCAGGCAACATTTAAGGCACTTTTAGGACAGAAAATGAAATTTATTTCCTCAGTAGGCTTAAAATTAGCAGGCTTTATTTGTTATTATTCTATTCCATTCTTTATTCTTTTGGCGTTAGGGATTGAGATTTCAATAAATAAACTTGCATTAATTATAGCAATGACAACTTTCTCTATTGCAATGACCTGCTATATCCCCACTCCTGGGGCTACAGGTGGAATAGAATTTGCTTTTAAAGAATTATTTGTAAGTGTTGTCCCTGCAATTAGTGCTTCCATTGCTACCTCAGGGCTATTATTGTGGCGCTTTATAACCTATTACTTTTTAATGCTACTTAGCTTCTTTGGGTATTTGATTTTTGAAAAAGTAACATCAAATAGACAGAAACAACAACAAATGGATGAAGAAGTTTTAGAAAATCAAGAAATTCCATTGCAAAATTCAGAAAATGATGTATAATACTTAACATAGTAAACTTTATCAAGTTAAGTATTATAGGTGATCAAATGGAAAATCAAGAAATTATAACAAAATTAAGAGTAATGAAAAATAAGTTTATCAGTAACCTATGTCAAATTCTAAAGCGGTATAATCTTACCAGAATGGAATTTGACATTTTAAATTGCATTTATTTTTCTAGTCTGGAAAATAAGCAGATAAAGGCTTCAAGTCTTGCAAAGTATTTTGAGGTATCTATTCCAGCAGTTATGCATAAATTAGATGCCTTAGAAGCAAGAAAGATGGTAGTAAAAACTACAGATGCTATGGATAAGAGAGTGAAGTACTACACATTAACCAAAGAAACAAAAAATGAACTAGAAGAATTATTCCAACATCGAAAACATCAAGGAGAGCTATTTTTTCAAAGTTTAGGAGAAGAAAAAGAGCATTTAAGTAGGATATTAGATATTACTTTAAAATTTTTGGAGGATGACTATGATTAAGCTTTTAAAACAAATGGATAAATTATCCTATTTTCTTATTGTTATTGTAATTGGACTTGTGATATTGCAGGTCTATAGTGACTTAGAGCTTCCTACGAGGCTTACAAATATTTTAACAAATGCTAGCTTAGCTGAAGCTGCTAAGGCAAAGGGATTTTTAACAGAAGAATTAAAAACTACATATCAAAATGCCATCTTAAGAAATGGGCTTGAGATGTTTGGATTTGCAGGGATTTCTTTAGTTTCTTCGATAATTGTATGTTTTTTAGCTGCTAGAGTTGCGGCAAAATTTGCTTATAATTTAAGAGAAGAAGTCTATACACATATACAAAAATTTTCAATTAGTGAGATTGATAAATTTTCTACCGCTTCCTTAATCACTAGAACTACAAACGATATTACCCAGGTTCAAATGGTTGTCATTATGACACTGCGTATGGCTATTGCAGCTCCAACTATGGCAATCCTAGGTATCCTTAAAGCAGGAAATATAGAAGCCACTTCTAATTTAAGCACAATCGTGATTATTTCAGTTATAGCTTTAGTTGCTTTAGTTATCAGTATTTTCTTAATTGTTTTACCTAAGTTTAAAAAAATTCAAGAGCTTACGGATAAACTTAATTTAGTAACTAGAGAAAATTTAACAGGAATTCGAGTTGTCCGTGCAAATTGTGCTCAAGAATATCAAGAAAATAAGTTTGATGAAGTGAACAGAGCGGTTTCTAAAACGCATATTTTTGTAAACCGTATGCTCAATTTAATGAATCCAGGGATGATGCTTATCATGAATGGTACCTCACTTGCTATTTTGTGGGTTGGTGCTTATATTATAAATGAAAAGCCTGAGTTCTTAGGAAGTGTTTTTGGTTTTCAGCAGATTACGATGATGATTGTTATTGCGTTTATGCAGCTTATCATGATCTTTATTATGGTACCTAGAGGCTTAGTTTCAGCAAGACGTGTAAGAAAGGTGTTAGATGTTAATCCTAGTCTTTCAAACCCTACCGATATAACTTTAGCAGAAAATGATGTAAAAGGAGAAATTGAGTATGATGATGTAAGTTTTAGTTATCCTAATTCAAATGAGAATGTTTTAGATCATATTTCATTTAAGGTAAATCAAGGAGATACAGTAGCCATAATAGGTTCTACAGGTTCTGGTAAAACTTCTTTAATTAATTTATTACCTAGATTTTTTGATGCAACTGAAGGCAGAGTTTTGGTGGATGGCGTAGATGTAAGAAATTATGATATGGCAGTATTAAGAGAAAAGATCGGCTTTATCGCCCAAAAGGCATTGTTATTTAAAGGCACTGTTTTCTCTAACTTATTATATGGTAAAGAAACTGCAACGGAAGAAGATATGAAGGAAGCTTTAAAGTTTGCAATGGCGGAGGATTTTATTTTAAATCATCCAGAAGGACTAAATCAGGGCGTAGCTCAGGGGGGCTCTAATTTCTCTGGTGGACAAAAGCAAAGATTATCTATAGCAAGAGCTCTAATCAAAAAGCCAGAAATTATTGTTTTTGATGATTCCTTCTCAGCACTAGATTTTAAAACAGATAAGATATTAAGAGATAATTTAAAGAAACTAAATTATAACCCAACCAAAATTATAGTTGCTCAAAGAATAGGTACTATAATGGATGCTGATTTAATTTTAGTTTTAGAAAAAGGAAAAATAGTAGGTGCTGGTACTCATAAAGAGCTAATCCAAAATTGTGAGGTATACCAAGAAATTGCCTACTCTCAGGTTTCAAAGGAGGAGATTGACAATGCCTAGACCACAGCTACATAATAAGCCCAAGAGCATGAAAAAGGGTCTTGGGAAGCTCTTACCTTATTTAAAACCATATCTTGGTTTGATTGTTCTTGCTATACTACTTTCTATCATAGGAGCACTGGGTTCGTTATTTGGTCCTAAGCTTTTAGGAGAAGTAACAAATGAATGCCAGAATAAGGTGGCAGGTCTTCCTATTGATTTTGATTATATTAAGCAATTAGGGATTTCCTTAATTTGCATTTATGCATGTTCTGCATTTGGAAATTACATAGCCTCCTTTCTTTTAACAGGAGTTACACAAAAGATTTCCTATAAGCTAAGAAGAGATATTCTTCAAAAAATTAATAAGGTTCCTTTAAAATATTTTGATTCAACTTCCTATGGTGATTTGCTATCTCGTGTGACTAATGATGTAGATAATATTAGCCAAAATCTAAATCAAAGCTTAGTAAGTACATTTTCTTCTGTGATTTTGTTAATAGGTGTATTTGTAATGATGTTCACAATATCCTGGCAAATGGCTTTAATTTGTGTTGTATCAATTCCTTTATCTATGATTTCATTGATATTAATTGTAAAGAATTCTCAGAAATTCTTTAGAGCTCAACAAAGATCTCTGGGTGAATTAAATGCGCATATAGAAGAAGCCTATTCAGGACATCAGGTAATTATTGCTTATCATCAAGAGGATACCAATTATAAAGCTTTCGCAGAGTATAATAAGACCTTAAAGAATAGTGCTTGGAAAAGTCAATTTGCCTCAGGTTTAATGATGCCGATTATGGGCTTTATCGGAAATGCTTCTTATATAACCATTTGCTTCTTGGGAGGTATACTTGTTGTAAGTGGACTTGCAGGGGTTGAATTTATTCAAATGTTTATCCAGTATTCACGTATGGCCAATCAACCACTTCAAACAATTGGTCAAATTGCCAACGTCCTCCAGTCCTGTGCAGCAGCAAGTGAACGTGTCTTTGAATTTTTAGAAGAACAAGAGTTATCTTTAGATAAAGAAGTTGCAGTTTTATCTAAAGAAGAAGTACAAGGAAACGTATGTTTCACTGATGTAAATTTTGGTTATTATGAAGATAAGCAAATCATCTTTAATTTTAATTGTGATATTAAATCAGGAATGAAGGTAGCAATTGTTGGACCCACAGGTGCTGGTAAAACGACTTTGGTAAATCTGTTGATGCGATTCTATGAAGTAAATAGTGGGGAGATTACCATAGATTCTATTTCTACTAGAGATTTAACAAGAAATAATGTGGCTTCCCTTTTTGGGATGGTATTACAGGATACATGGCTTTTTGAGGGAACTCTAAGAGATAATCTAAGATATGGAAACATGAATGCTACAGATGAAAAAATTATGAAATGTTTACATGCGTGTCATATGGATCATTTTGTCAATTCCTTACCTGGTGGCCTAGATTATATTTTTGATGAGACAGCAAATATTTCAGCTGGACAAAAACAGCTTCTTACAATTGCAAGAGCTATGGTTGAGGATTCTCCAATGCTTATTTTAGATGAGGCAACCTCAAGTGTAGATACAAGAACAGAAGAACTCATTCAAAAGGCTATGGATAAGCTAATGGAAGGAAGAACCTCCTTTGTTATTGCCCATAGATTATCAACCATTAAGAATGCTGATATTATTCTTGTATTAAAAGATGGTAATATCATCGAACAAGGAAATCATAACGAATTATTAAAGAAGAAAGGCTTTTATGCAGATTTGTATAATAGCCAGTTTGCAACATCCTTTGAATAGTAGTATTCGTTTTGGGATGCAGGAAAATTTCTATATTCTTTGATTAATGAGAATAAAAGAGATATACTAGGATGGAATTATATTTATGTATTAGTAGAAAACCAAAAGGTCATTTCCTTTTGTACACTTGCACAAAAGGATTGCATTAAAGATGCAACCTTATTTCCTTGGATAGGTTTTGTTTATACTAATGAAGATTATAGAGGATATAGGAACTCTAAACTAGTTATAGATGCCGCATTAATCCAAGCTAAAAAGCTAGGATATGCTAAAGTTTATCTAGCTACTGATCACATCGGACTATATGAGAAATATGGGTTTAAGTATTTAGAATCTAGAACAGATATTTATAATGAGGAATCTAGAATTTATTGTTTTGAATTATGAGTAAAAGGAATGCTATTAGAAAGAAGATGATGCTATGAAATGGGTTACAATATGGGGAAATGCTCAGTCCACTGTTTTACCACAGCCAGCAATTTATGCGAAAAATTTAACCTTGAGATATCCAATATTTATTCCGTTTAATGGAAATAAAGTACGAATCACTTTGGATAATTTTTGCTGTAATGAAAAAGTAGAAATAGAATCTGTTTATTTATCTATGGGTAAATCTCTTTCTGATGAACAAATGAGTCAATCTATTCCCTTAACTGTAAATGGGAAGTCTCAATTTAAAATTGAATCCCATAGTTCTATAGTTTCTGATTCTCTCGATTTTGAAGCCATAGAAGGTATGTATTTAATTATATCAATGTATATAAAAAACTGCACAAATTTAACTTCTGGAGTCGATATTATAGGACCTTTGTCTAAGGGATATTTTGCTTATGGAAATCAGGCACTATCTTCTAGATTAGATATTAACACTTCTAAATCTACCTCTTGGGTATATTTTCTAGCAAATATAGATATCTTTACAGAGGAGGATAAGGAAGCAATCATTTGTTATGGAGATTCCATTACAAGTCAGGACTGGCCAGATTATTTATTGTTAGCTTTAAGAGAAAAAGGCTTTAAGAACCTAAGCGTTGTGCGTAAAGCTGTATCAGGTACACGTATTTTAAGAGAATATAATTGTATTACCTATCAGTCTTATGGAAAACATGGGTATCATCGTTTCATCCATGAAGTTTCATCTGTATCAGGTGCTAAGAAAATCATCATTCAGCATGGCATAAATGATATTATTCATCCTGTAGGAGTAGAAGTGAATCCTTTTAGACCTATGACAGATTTACCTACAGCTGCTGAACTCATAGAGGGATTAAAGTATTATGGTGTAGAAGCAGGTAAGCTTGGTTTAGAAGTATATTATGGCTCCTTACTGCCTATTTATGGCTGGCGTACCTATGCTCCTTTTAGAGAAAAATTAAAAAATGAAGTCAACACTTGGATAAGAAAACAGTCGCATATTGATTTTGAAAATGCGATAGGAAAACTTCAGGATGATGCATTCCATTTTAAAGAAAACTGTGATTCAGGAGATCACCTTCATCCATCTAAATATGCCTATAAACAAATGGGAGTTTTAGCCTTTCAAGTCTTAATGAACCACAAGAAGTAGTGGATTTGAAATTTTATATTAATTATGATATAATGTAATTAAGAAAAGTAGGTGAACGATATGGCAAAAACAACAATTGGAATTATGTATGATTTCGATAAAACGCTTTGTACAACAGATATGCAAAATTACGCCTTTATCAAGAATTTAGGTATGGAACCAGAGGAGTTTTGGAATAAGGCTTCTATAAATACGAAAAAGAATTCTATGGACAAGATTTTATCTTACATGTTTGTTATGATAGAAGAATGTAAGAAAAAAGGTAT
Source organism: Anaeroplasma bactoclasticum (assembly GCA_023663825.1). Lineage (GTDB taxonomy): Bacteria > Bacillota_I > Bacilli_A > Acholeplasmatales > Anaeroplasmataceae > Pelethenecus > Pelethenecus bactoclasticus_A. Next base: position 8,597 of record JAMPGQ010000035.1, on the reverse strand, counting down.
ACCTCTTACAGAGGAATATTTAAATTCTTTAGGTAGTGAAATCATTTACTATCGTGGTGTTCAGACTTGGTTTGATCGTATCAATCAGTTTGGTGCAGAGCTTGGAGTCAATATTGAGCATTATATCATTTCTTCTGGAACTAAAGAGATTATTGAAGGTAGTGCCATCGCAAAATACTTCAAAAAAATTTATGGTTGTAAGTTTATTTATGATACTCATACTAAAGAAGCAATTTGGCCAGGGATAGCGATCAACTATACCCAAAAGACACAATACATTTTTAGAATTAGTAAAGGAGCCTTAGATGAGGTTGATGAAGAAAAGCTTAATATGGAAATTGCAGATGAACGTAGAGCTATTCAATATAGAAATATGATTTATATTGGGGATGGACTTACAGATATTCCTTGTATGCAGCTTTTAAAGGATAAGGGGGGGAAGTCTATTGCCTTATATCAACCACAATATATTGATAAAGTATTGCCGTTAGTAGATGATGGCAGAGTAAACTATGTTTGTGCTGCTGACTATTCTACAAATTCTAATCTAGAAAAAATTGTGAAGCTAATGATTGAAAATATGTCTATGCTTGAGACATTAAGAAATAAAGAAGAGCGTCAGCTTCAATCCATTACAAAATTACTAGGAGATAAGAATGACAATTAATTTTTTTAATGAAGGAAATCTTCCAACTGAAGAATATGAGGAATTGATTTCAAGGGTATTTGCTCCTATAAAAGAGGATAAGGTTTTTAGTATTGTTTTTGTAGATGATACTAAAATTCATGAAATCAATAGGACATATCGTAATGTAGATAGAGTTACAGATGTAATTTCATTTGCACTATGCGATGATCCAGATAATGAGTTAGAGGATGAACTTGGAGATATTTTTATTGATTTAGAACAAGCCTTTAGGCAGGCTGAGGAGTATGGACATTCTCCCGCTAGAGAGGTTGCCTTTTTAGCTGTTCATGGATATTTACATTTATGTGGGTATGACCACATGACTAAAGAAGATGAAGAAATCATGTGTCAAAAACAAGAAGAAATCCTAGATGCTGCGGGACTCAAGAGATAGAAAAGGAGAATTTTTTATGGATAATATAACCAAAAACAAACTTATTGAGATGGCAATAGAGGCAAGAAGTTATGCCTACACACCCTATTCAAATTTTAAGGTGGGGGCAGCACTTCTTTTAAAGGATGGAAGCTATATTACAGGCTGTAATGTAGAAAATGTTAGCTACGGCTTATGTAATTGTGCAGAGCGTACAGCCCTATTTAAAATGGTAAGTGCTGGTGTGACTAAGGATGATGTAGAGGCAATGTGCATTGTTGCTAATACGGAACTACCGGTAAGTCCATGTGGGGCATGTCGTCAGGTTATGGCAGAGCTTTTAAACAAAGATACTTTAGTTGTTCTTGCAACAACTAGTAAGAAGTTTAAAGATACTACAGTTAAAGATCTTTTGCCCTATGCCTTTGAGGAAATTGAAAATGCAGATTGATACTTATAAATCTGGATTTGTTGCAGTAATTGGTAGACCAAATGTTGGTAAATCGACATTTGTGAATCAGATGGTTGGCAAGAAGGTCGCCATTATATCTTCTAAGCCCCAAACGACAAGAAATCGTATTTTGGGTATCCTTACAACAGAAGAATATCAGATTGCTTTTACAGATACCCCAGGAATCCATAAAGCCAAAACTGAGCTTGCAAGAAGAATGGTACATGCCTCCTATGATGCAACTAGTGGTGTAGATTGTATTTTATTTATGACTACTCCAGTAAAGCAAGTCCTTCATGGTGATGAAATTATCTTAGAGAATTTAAAGAAGTCAAAGCTTCCTGTTTTTTTAGTGATTAATAAAGTTGACCAATTAAAAAAATTCAATGATATTGATTTAACTATAGCCCTATATAAGGATCTATATCCTTTTGCAGGAGTCTATCCTATTTCCGTTTTAGAAAATAAAAATCTAGACCATTTATTAGAAGATATTCTTAAGGTAATACCTTTTGGCCCTAAATACTATCCAGATGATATGGCATCTGACCATTCTAATTTGTTTTTAATTGCTGAGGCAATTCGTGAAAAAGTTTTAAATTTAACAGATGAGGAAATTCCTCATAGTATTGCTTGTATAGTAGATCAAGTTATAACTTGTCCTACAAATGAAGCATATAAGGATGTGTATGTCACAATTTATGTGGAACGTGAAAGCCAAAAGAAGATTATCATTGGTAAAAATGGGGCAATGATTAAACAGATTAAAGAGCGTAGCTTGATGGATGTTAAGAAAATTCTTGATAGTAAGGTGCACTTAGAGCTTTGGGTAAAGGTTAAGAAGGACTGGAAGGATAGACCAACTGATTTAAGTAGCCTTGGCTATAATCCAGATCATTTATAGTAGGTGATGCCTTTTGGAAGGAATCGTTTTAAAGACAATCGATTATAAAGAAAAATCAAAGCTGGTTTATCTTTATACACCAGTAGGTATAAAAAGTGTAAAGGCTTTAGATGCATCTAAGACAAAGCTAGGCTTTGTAACAACCTTAAATCAGGTCGAATTTGAGATGACTAAAGGTAAGCTTCCCACAGTTACTGAGTATAGTCTAAAGAAGAGTTTCTATTCTATATATGAAAGTCTAAAGAAGGTAGGAATTTTAACTCCAATTTTTGATGTTATTTTTCATTTAGAAGAAGGCGTTAACCATAGTAGAATTTATTCATTTTTAATTCAAACGATAAGTGAACTTTTAATCACAGAGGAACCTTTTAAAATTTTAAGTGTTTTTTTAGTTAAAATGTTAGCTGTTTTTGGAATCAAGCCTGAATTAAAGAAATGTGTGCATTGTTCTAGGACAACACTCATCAATTTTTCTAGTTTAGAGGGTGGAGCCTTGTGTGATAACTGTTCTAAATACTGTGAAAGAAATGATAAGCTTTTAAAGGATTTTCAACAGTTATATTATATAAAAGGGTATAAAAATTTATCTTTAAACCTTCCCTATGATGAAATCTTAGATGAAATATATCAATATTATTCTATTCATGCAAACTTTAAATTAAAGGACTATCACCTTTAATTTTCTAACTTGAATGAAAAATAAGTGAATTTTTCTTGACAAAAATTTTTACCTGCTGTAAAATTTTAGCATAGGCGTTGAACTAGAGGAGTAGATAGAAAATTTCATTTTTAGAGAAGAGTCTATTTGGTGAAAGGACTCTATGAAACCTATTGAAGGTAGCTAGGAAGCTAAATAGATGAAAAAAAGTAGTTTATTTCGTATATCTCCTGCGTTAAAGGGAAAATGAGTGCTATAGAAATATAGAACTAGGGTGGTACCACGAAAAAAATTCGTCCTTAGAAGAAAAATCTTTTAAGGACTTTTATTTTTTTATAAAGGAGGGATAAGCCTTGCGAATTACTAGTGAAAAAATACATATTAGAGATTTAAGATTTAGTGATTTAGATGCATATTTTGAATATGGTAAGGATCCAAATGTAGGTCCTTTTGCTGGTTGGAAACCATTTCCCTCTAAGAATATCGCAAGCCGAGTCTTAAATAATCAAATTTTAAGTAAAGAAACTTTTGCTATTGCTTTAAAAGATAGTGATCTGTTAATAGGAACCATTTCCTTATATAATACTGCTTTGCGAAAATATAATAAGGCGAAATCTTTAGGCTTTTCTTTAAATAGTCAGTATTGGAATCAAGGGATTATGACAGAGGCAGTGAAGCTAATGATAACCTTTGCATTTGAAAAAACAGATTGTGAGATATTAGAAGTAGGGCATCATACTGATAATTATCGTTGTAAGCGAGTGCTAGAGAAATGTGGATTTAATTATGATGGAACATTTTGTTCTTATAAAAAGCTGTATGATGGTAGACTTATTGATGCATGCTTCTATTCGATGACAAGAGAAGAATATGAAAGGAAGAAGAAATATGAGTAAAGTATTAGAACCAAAATATAATTTTAAATTAGTTGAAGAAGGAAAATATGATTTCTGGCTGAAGGGTGGATTTTTCACTGCAGGAGATAAATCTAAAGAACCTTTTACTATTGTTATACCACCACCAAATGTTACAGGAAAGCTTCATTTAGGACATGCCTGTGATACATCTATTCAGGATGTCATTATTAGAAGAAAGAGAATGCAAGGCTATGATGCTTTATGGCTTCCTGGTATGGATCATGCAGGCATTGCAACACAAGCTAAGGTAGATGAAAAGCTAAAACAAAAGGGAATTTCTAGATATGATATTGGTAGAGAGGAATTTTTAAAGGTTGCATGGGAGTGGAAAGCAGATTATGCCGCAACCATTCGTAAACAATGGGCAGCTCTTGGCTTAAGCTTAGATTATTCAAGGGAACGTTTTACCTTAGATGAAAAGCTGAATCAGGCAGTAAATCATGTATTTATCACACTTTATAAAAAAGGGTATATCTATCAAGGAAAAAGAATTATCAACTGGGATCCTGAGGCACGTACTGCATTATCTAATATTGAAGTGGAGCATAAGGATGTAGAAGGTGCATTTTATTATTTCAATTATCCATTTGTTGATGGGAAAGGCTTTGTTACAATCGCTACTACACGTCCTGAAACAATGTTTGCTGACCAAGCTATTATGGTCCATCCTAATGATGAACGATATAAAACTATCATAGGAAAAGAGGTCTATATTCCAGGAACAGATATCAAAATTCCTGTTATTGCAGATTCCTATGTAGATATGGAATTTGGAACTGGTTGTGTAAAAGTAACTCCAGCACATGATCCAAATGACTATGAAGTAGGATTACGACATCATTTAGAAATGCCATTATGTATGAACGATGATGGAACAATGAATTCTATGGCAGGTAAATATGAAGGAATGGATCGTTTTCTATGTCGTGAGACATTGCTTAAGGATTTAGAGGCATCTGGTTTGTTTATTAAAAAGGAAAGCATTATCCACTCTGTAGGACATAGTGAAAGAACAGGTGTAGTCGTAGAACCAAGGCTATCTAAGCAGTGGTTTGTTAAGATGGATATTCTTGCAAAGCAAGTATTAGAAAATAAAGAATATCGCTTTGTTCCAGAACGCTTTACTCAAACTCTAAATCACTGGTTAACCAATATTCAAGACTGGTGTATTTCAAGACAGCTATGGTGGGGACACAGAATTCCAGCCTGGTATAAGAATGAAGAAGTTAAAGTTCAAGTTGAGTGTCCTGGAGAAGGCTGGATACAGGATGAGGATGTTTTAGATACATGGTTTTCTTCAGCATTATGGCCATTTTCAACTCTTGGCTGGCCAAAAGAGACAGAAGATTTAAAGCGTTACTATCCAACAAGCTGTTTAGTAACTGGCTATGATATTATTTTCTTCTGGGTATCAAGAATGTTATTTGAAGGAATTGAATTTACGCATAAGGCACCATTTAAGGATATTGTCATACATGGTCTAATTCGTGCTAAAGATGGCCGCAAGATGAGCAAATCCTTAGGAAATGGAATAGATCCATTTGATGTGATTGCTCAGTATGGTACAGATTCCTTGCGTTATTTTATAACGACTGGTGGAGCTTTAGGTCTAGATTTGCGTTTTGATGAAACGAAAATTGAGGCAGCTTGGAATTATTTGAATAAAATTTGGAATATTACAAGATATGTATTAATGAATTTAGGTGATGATTACATTCCATCTGAAATAGACCCAAGCAAGCTAAATTTAGCATCTAAATCTATATTAACACGCCTAAATCATACCATTCATATGGTAGATTATAACTTTGACAAATATGAGCTTGGAGAAGCTGCTAAGGAACTTTATAGCTTCGTATGGGATGATTTTGCATCCTGGTATGTAGAGATTTCTAAAGTAGATTTGAGTTGTGGAGAAAAGGAAAATGAGCAGATGACAAAGAATGTTTTAGTCTATGTACTAAAATCTATTTTAAAGATGCTTCATCCATTCTGCCCATTTATCACAGAAGAGCTATATCAGGCTTTACCTCATGAGGAAGCCTCTATTATGGTTGCTTCTTGGCCAAAACAGAATAAGAAGTTTAACTTTAAAGCTGCTAAAGAAGCCTTTGATGATTTAGTAGAGATCATTACTTCCATTAGGAATGAGCGCTCAAAAGCTAATAAAGCTCCATCTAAACCTATTAGCATTTATATTAGCTGTAAGGATCAGGATACTCTAGATAAGCTAGAAGCAACCAAGAGATATCTAACCCGTTTTACTAATCCTAAGGAGCTTGTTTTAACTCTAGATGAGATTAAGGCAGAAGGTATGGTGATTGTTGTCCTTTCCTGTGCTAACCTATATATTCCAACCTCTGATTTAGTCGATATAGAAGAAGCTAAGGCTAAACTTTTAGCTTCTAAGAAGCGTTTAGAAGGAGAATTAGCACGATCACGTGCAATGCTTTCTAACGAGAATTTCTTATCTAAAGCCCCTCAAGCAAAAATTGATGCTGAAAGGGCTAAGCTTAAGGATTATGAGGCACAGTATGAAGAGGTATGTGCTGCCTTAGCCCAGGTTTTAGTATGATAGAAAATTATGAATCAGCTTTAGCATGGCTTTATGAACAAAAAAAATCTCATAAGCGTGAGGATTTAACAAGAATTAAAGAATGCATAAAGCTTTTAAATATTAAGACAAATTATCCTATACTTCATATTGCAGGAACAAATGGGAAAGGCTCAACCGCTAGTTTTCTATCTCAAATGCTTTTATTAAAAGGCAAAAAGGTAGGGCTCTTTGTGTCTCCATACATAATTTCATTTAATGAACGAATTGAAGTTAATGGAAGCTATATATCTGATGAAGAGGTAGTATTTTATACAAACAAATTAAAAGAATTCGCCACTTCTTACCAACAGAACTATCAAGATACGATTCCCTTTTTTGAGCTTACCTTTTTGATGGCACTTTTATATTTTGAAAAAAAGAATATAGAAGTACTTATTTTAGAATGTGGCTTAGGTGGACTTCTTGATGTAACCAATGCCTTAGATAAAAAAGTAGCTATCATCACAAACATTGGCTATGATCATATGGCACAATTAGGAAATACCTTAGAAGAAATTGCTATGCACAAATTAGGAATTACTCGTCCAGAAGTGCCTTGTTTTACAACAGTAGACGAGCATTTAATTTCATTTTTTAAGGACTATGCGAAGAAAAATCATATCAAAATGCATTTTATTAAATCACACGTTTCTAATATAAGAATGAACGAAGTAGGAACTAGCTTTGTTTATGATAAAAAAAACTATCAAACATCATTGAAGGGATTATACCAAGGCTACAATGCTAGTCTTGCGATATCGGTAATGAAATATTTAGATCCTAAGTATCCAACAGAGCTTTTAAAGCTTGCCTTACAAAAGACAACTTGGCCAGGGCGATTTGAATTTATAAAAGAAAACATCCTTATTGATGGTGCCCATAATATAGATGGGATCAAAGCCTTATGTGAAAGTCTAAAAATATCCTATCCAAATCGTAAAATTAAAGTTATTTTTACGGCTCTCAAGGACAAAGCTTCTAAAGAAATGCTTGAAGTATTAGACTTGGTTGTCTATAAATACTATTTTACAACTATTATGGATAAAAGAGCTGGAAATGCTTTAGAGTTTATAGACTATACGAAAAAGCCTTATGAAGTTATAAATGACTATCAAGAAGCAATTGATAAAGCTATTTTTGATTTAAATGATGAGGAACTATTAGTCATTACAGGCTCCCTCCACTTTATCAGTGAGGCAAGAAAAAACCTATTAGAGAGGTTCAAAAAATGAATTATGAAGAATTAGTAGAAAAATATAGAGCTTTAGGAATAGAAACACCAACGAAAAAGATGATTAAGACCAAGGAACAAATTGAAGGTATCAGACAGGCAGGTATTATCAATACAAAGGTATTAGATTATGTTGAAGTTCATATCCACGCTGGAATGAGTACAGAAGATATTGATAAGCTTGTTTCTTCAAAAACAAAAGAGCTAGGTGGAATTTGTGCACCTCTTAATTATGAGGGTTTTCCTAAGAGTGTTTGTACAAGTGTGAATGATGCGGTTTGTCATGGAATACCTGATTCGCATACAATCCTAAAAAATGGGGATATTATAAATGTGGATTGCACAACCATCTATCAAGGATATTATGCTGATGCTTCAAGAATGTTTATGATAGGTAAGGTAGACCCCATTGCCAAACGCTTAGTTGAGGTTTCTAAGGAATGCTTAGATTTAGCTGTGAAAAATTTGAAGCCTTTTTCAAGGCTAAGAGATATAGGCTACACAATTGAAAAGCATGTCAAGGAAAATGGCTTTAGTGTAGTACATGAAATTGGAGGCCATGGAGTAGGAATCGAATTTCATGAGGATCCCTTTATTTATCATTATGGAAAGAAGAATACTGGTATGGTTTTATTTCCTGGTATGGTCTTTACGATTGAACCTATGATTAATGAGGGCACAAGAAAGGTCTTTTTAGATGCATCCAACAACTGGACAATTTATACAGATGATGGAGGCTGGTCTAGTCAATTTGAATATACTGTCTTAATTACAGAGAC
>JAMPGQ010000034.1 GCA_023663825.1 Anaeroplasma bactoclasticum | reverse complement strand
AAGGATATCATTTCTTTATTTCCTTTTATAGGGTGTTATTTTTTGACGTACACAAATCTAAAAGACTTCATTATCCTCACGTATTTATATTATAACAAAAAAACATAGTGCAATATTATAAAAATTTGTTTTATGATATATAAACAGAAGTAAATTCCTATAAATAGAAAATAGACACCCCTAGTGTCTATTTCTACCTTTAATATTTACTTAAAAATATTATTCTTCAGTCTTCTCAGCCTTAGGAGCAACTACTAATTTTCCTTTATAAAAACCACAGTTTGAACATACTCTGTGAGCCAATGTTAATTCACCACAGTTAGGACAAGTAATCATTCCAGGTGCTTTTAAAGCTAGATGAGAACGTCTAATGGCCTTCTTCATCTTAGAAGTTCTACGAAAAGGTACTGCCATACTTCACACCTCCTATAATAAATCCTTCAGCTTCGCAAAAGCAGGATTAATACCCTCAGTTTCATCTTTTATTGATTCTTCTTCATCACTTTCAAAACTTACCCCTTCAGCAGTTACAGTCATAGGCTTATTCATAAGCACATTGGTTAAAACTGCTTCTTTAGTATCAAGTGTTTGTTCAGTAATAATAAAAGCATCTTCAATTTGATCGTCTGTAGTAAAAATCTCTTCAGCAGTAGCTGAAATCTTATAAGGCACATCCTGTAAGGTAATGGCACACTGCATTACAAGATTTACCTCAAAGCTAAAGGCAACTAAATAGGTATCTAAGCCCCTCTCATGAATCACATAATCTATCTTTGCAGTACTTACAGAACGAATATCTTCAAAACCTGATAATTCAGAACTTAAATCTAATTCTTCACTCGTATGATAAGGCATAGAAATCTTACGTAATTGAGCTAAAGTTAAACGCATAAAAATCACCTCAGCTTTTTAATTATATCTATATCCACAAAAAAAGTCAAGAAATTATTGTTCAATGATGTTAAAATCAATATTAAAATGATATAATTTTAAAAAAAGAAAGGATAATTATATGAGCAGCTTTAAAGATTTACGTATCGTTGATAATTTTTATCAAACAAGTGCATTTTTTCCTATGCCTACAATTTTAATTGGAACATTAGATGAAAAGGGAAATACCTCCTTTGGTGCTTATTCTCTTTGCTTCCCATACTATATTGCTGGTAAGGATTATTATGCAATGGTATTAGAATGTAGAAATAGTTCAAATACTTGTAAGGGAATTTTAAGAACAGGAAAATGCAGTTTGAATTTTTTGCCTGATTCAAAAAAGTATTTTAAAGAAACCGTAAGACTAGGTTTCCCTGGAGAAACACCGGAAGAAAAAATGAAGGACTGCTTTTTCACTTTAGAGGATGGCTTAAGAAAACAGGAAAATCCAAATGAGACTTATCCAAAGGTAATTCAAGAAGCTTTTCAAGTTTTCGAATGTACTTGGGTAAAAGAGTTAGATAATGCCTTTGAAGATAAAGTACAAGAAGAATATAATGGACCATATCATGATTTCAATGGAATTACATCAAAATATGGAGCACATTTCATTTTAAAAATTGATAAAATATTGATGAAAGAAAAATACTATACTTCAATTGTCGATGGTGTAAATAAGAATAATTTCCCTAATATTCCTGTAGATTATGGCTATAGAGATTCTACCAATTTCTGGTGCTCTCAATTTAAAAAACCATTTTCGGAGCCAATACCTAACAAAGAGGTAGATATTGAATCTGTAAAATATGCAGCAAATCGCGCAGATCCTATTGTAAAATTCTCAGATGATGCTTGTAGAACAATGGTAAAAATTCCTAGAGTATTTTTATCTATGGTATTAAAGGGCTGTGTAACTTGGGCAAAAGAAAATAATTGTACTTTAATTACAGACAAGGAAATGCAAATCATTAATGATAAGCGTAAAGAAGAAAAAAACAAAAAGAAAAAATAAATACTTAAAAATACTCTTGAAAACCATCTTTCAAGAGTATTTTTAAACTTATTCTAATTTACATTTATAATATCCTTCTACTTGAGTTTTACCATTTTTCCTACAAATTTTTAAAAGAATATTTGAAAAAAATTCTCTTTCTTCTTTGCCATCCGACAAGTTTACATATGAACCACAAAAAATATAATCATTTTTTCTGAGCATATTCATAGGATCATAGCCAATTATACGAGAAGGAAATTCAATATACTTTCCGTTTTCTATCAAATCTTGCATAAGCATATATTCTTTAGAATATTCTTTTTCACGATTCTCTATTTGCTTATAAATAGATCTATAGTTTTTTATCTTTATGAATCTTGGTTTTATAAATTGCATAACGTTGTGAAAGATAGACACTCCAGAAAACATTTTATAATCTATAGAAAGTTTATCGAATAATGTATAAAGGAACACACCACTATAATAGCTTCTTCTACGTGGATCAAGTTGAAAATCTAAAGATGTAAGTTTTTTAGAATAGAATTCCATTCGTCTTAAGTATTTAAATGAGGATAAAGTTTTTAAAGCTTTAGATGAAACATATTCTGCAGTACCTTCTATTGTCTCTGCCTTAAATTCATTTGATGAAGCTAGTGGACTAGAATCAATCATTTTCTTACGGACATAAACAATATTTTGTAATATTCCTATATTGGGATGTTCATAAGACCTTATCAGCAATTTTGAATCCTGATATCTTAAACTACAATACTCACTTGTAATAGGACTAAACAAAAGTTCAATGTCATCAGGATATCTATCTTCTTGATTTTCCATTTGAAAACAATGAAACATTTCGTGCACAAGACTAACTGCTAAAATATCTATATCTTCTATTCTATCAAGTTCTAAATTCCAAATGGCTATAATCTCTTGATTATACCAGATGGCTTTATTTCCATAAAAAGAGTCCGGTGTTGGAAAAATTTTATGTTTTAAGCAAGTTTCCTTTTCATTATATAGCGCAAAAGAAAACTTATGAAAACCACTCCATAAAGCATTAAAATCCAGTTGATTGAGTAATAGTTCTACCTCTTTATAAATTTTTTCTAAATTCATTCTTTTCCTCTCCTCTTTTCCATTTTATTTTAGCATAGAGCATAAAGGGATATAAATAGGAAAAGCTAGGAGTTTTTCCTAGCCTTCTATTATGTTTATTATATTCTTTATTACCGCTTGTTTAGCAATTACACATAATCTAGCATGAGTTTTAGATGAAATCTTTAAATAAGAAAAGCGAGCAAAATTCTCTTGATTCACTATATCTAATATGCACCTAATTTTATCTTCTAATTGAGCATTCCACTCTAAATCTACTATAAAACAGCTTGAAGAAAGATTCACAGTATTCAAATAATCATTAACCATACCTCTAGATTTTATGATTAATTCTGCTTCTACAAACTTCTCTTTGAAAAAATTATGAATTTCTTCTTCACTAAATTGCCACTTACCATTTACCATTTGACCATGCAATAGACCTAACTTGATATAATTTCTTAAAGTACGTGTAGTAAGCCCAGTCATCATAGACAATGTATTCATGTCTTGGAAAATAAAGGTTTTTTTCATAGAAATATGCCTTATCCCTGCTTCTAAAAAGAAATCTCCAAAAGGAGTATATCCTAATGCTTCATAAAATCCCTTGGCATGGGTTTGAGCATGTAAATGAATTTCATTTATTCCTTTAATTTCTTTTTCAGCAAGCTTCATTATTTTCTTTCCATAGCCTAATTTTCGATAGTTTTTCCTTACACAAACTCTGCCTATAATTGCTGGATTAGATAAATAAACTCTAGCATAAGCAATAAGGATTCCTTCTTTATAGATACAACAGTGAATATATTTATCTTCATTATCTTCTATTTCCAGTTCAACTGGAACATTCTGTTCTATAATAAAAACCTCAGTTCTTAGAGTTTTGATATCCTCATTGATATCAAAAAGTATTTTACTTGTTTCCATTTTCACTCTCTTCAAACTTCAATTCTAAATCTACAAGTCCTTCATAAAATTCTGGTTCATGAGTGACTAAAATAACACTGCCAGGAAAATCATTGATACTATCCCAAAGCTCAGCTTTTGAATAAATATCCAAATGATTGGTAGGCTCATCAAAAATTAAGATATTACTTTTCTTCATTGTCATAAGAGCAAGTCTCACCTTTGTCTGTTGTCCACCTGATAGATTAGCCATAGGCTGTAAGGACATTTCACCTTTGATACCAGCAGTTGCTAAAATACTTCTAAGCTCACCATCTGTTTTCATAGGATAAAATCTTCTTAAATAGCTAATCGGAGTGGTGACAGAATCATAGTCTTCTTCCTGGGCAAAATAGTTTAAATCTGCAGAAGGATTCCATACATATTCTCCACTAAGCGTCGGCAAAATTCCTAATATACTTTTTAAAATCGTAGATTTTCCTATTCCGTTATGTCCTAAAATAACTACCTTTTCATTATGCTTAAGCAAAAAATCTATGTCAGATAATACAGGTTTCCCATTGTAACCTACTGTAAGCTTTTTTAATTTTAACACTTCTTCTCCAAGACCTTTAGAAAATGGAAATTTCAAATGCATAGGTTCATGGTGTGTAGGCTTTTCTAAAACCTTAACACGCTCAAGCATTTTTCTTCTAGATTTTGCTTGTTTAGAAGTGGTAGCCCGAACAATATTTTTTTGAATAAATTCTTCTGTTTTTTTGATCCATTTCTTCTGATTTTCAAAAGCATTTTGATATTGTTCATCTCTAATTGCCTTTTCTTTCAAATATAAATCATATTTCATTTTATAACGAACCATTTCTTTATTTGATAAACAGTAGACAATCTCACCAATCGTTCTTAAGAAATCCTCATCGTGGCTGATGACTACAAAAGCCTTATCAAAATCAACTAAATATTTTGCAAGCCAATCAATATGAACAGCATCTAAGAAATTAGTAGGCTCATCCATCAATAAAACGTCAGGCGCTTCTAGCAGTAATTTGGCAAGATACACCTTTGCACGCTGACCACCACTTAGATGATTTAAGTGAGTGTCGAGTCCATAGCCTGCAATACCTAAGCCGTTTACTACATTACCAAGTGTGGAATTCATTTGATAAAAGCTCTTTTCTTCTAACTCCTCTTGAATACTTTGGGCTCTCGTTAAATATTTTTCATATTCATTTTCCGCACAACTGCACAAAGCCTCATAGTAGGAGTTCATTAATTTTTCTTTTTCCAAAAGTGGAGCAAAAACCTCAGTTAAATAATCGTAAATTGAGATGTCCTTCTTAACCTTTAACTGCTGGTCTAAATACCCATAGGTAACATGATTTAACCAAGTGATAGAGCCTGCATCAGGAATTAAGTTTTTGGCAATTAAATTCATAAATGTAGATTTGCCACAGCCATTATCACCAACTAAGACGATATGCTCCTTTGGCTGTATACGAAAGCTTACCTTATTATACAATCCAACATCTGCATATTTAAACTCTAAGCCTTCAACCTCTAATAATCCCATAAGTGCACCTCCTTACAATAAGATGGGTCTATGAAATCTAAAGACCTTATCCCTTTTAATTTTTTTCTTTTACATGCTTTAAAATTATATCTATAAATGCATCAATAGATACAGATACTTGTTCTTGTTTTCCATATGGACGATAATTTACAGTATTAGATTCTAGCTCCTTATCTCCTAAAACTAAAGTATATGGAATCTTTTTAGTCTGAGCTTCTCTTATCTTATAACCAAGCTTTTCATCTCTAAAATCATTTTCAAAGCGAATGCCTGCACTTTGGAATGCTTCATTTAGCTTTAAACAGTAATCCTTATGTGCATCAGCAACTGGAATTAACTTTACCTGAACTGGTGCTAACCAAGTAGGGAAAGCCCCTGCATAGTTTTCTGTAATGATTCCGATAAAACGCTCTAAGGAGCCGAAGCAAGCTCTATGAATCATAATAGGAGTTTTCTTGCTTCCATCCTCTGCAATATACGTGCAGTTGAAACGCCCTGGAAGCTGCATATCTAATTGTACAGTACCACACTGCCAAATACGATTCATAGAATCTCTTAGCTTAAAGTCAAGCTTAGGTCCATAGAATGCACCATCACCCGGATTAATCTTAAAGCTATGACCTGTTGCAAGACAAGCCTCCTCTAAAGCTTTTTCGGCTTCATTCCAAACTTCTATTTCACCAATATAATTCTCTTCAGGTCTTGTAGAAAGTTCAATAGAATAATCAAGCCCAAAGATAGAATAAACATAGTCATATAGGGATAAGATTCTTGCAACCTCATCTCCAACCTGGTCTTCCTTCAGCATAATATGAGCATCATCTTGCGTAAAACCACGTACTCTAAATAAACCATTTAAAGCACCACTTGCCTCATAACGATGTACATTACCTAATTCAGAATAACGAAGTGGTAATTCTTTATAAGAGTGTAGATCATTTTTATAAACCAAAATAGCTCCTGGACAGTTCATAGGCTTAATTGCATAAGTACCATCTTCTACATCAATTGTAAACATATCATCCTTATAATGATCCCAGTGTCCTGAGGTTTCCCATAACTCACGGTTTAACATAATAGGAGTATTAATAGTTAAGTACCCACGCTTTTTATGAAGGTCTAACCAGAAATCCTCTAATGTTCTTCTTAGTTGATAACCCTTTGGTAACCAGAAAGGAAGTCCTGGACCATACTCAGATAGCATAAATAAATCTAATTCCTTACCTAGCTTACGGTGATCTCTTTTCTTTCTTTCTTCTAAATTATGTAGATGAGTCTCTAGAGCCTCTGGCGTTGCAAAGCAAGTACCATAAATACGAGTCAACATTTCATTTTTAGAATCTCCACGCCAGTATGCACCAGATACATTTAATAGCTTAAAGTTCTTTAAAACACTTGTAGAAATAACGTGCGGTCCTCTACAAACATCTGCATAATCAGCCTGTTCATAAATGCCTACCTCTTCATCATCTACTGCATCTATAAGTTCACACTTAAACTTATCTTTAGCGAACTTCTTTTTTGCCTCTGCCTTTTTCAAATAATAATGTTGAATAGAGACATTTTCCTTAACAATCTTTTTCATCTCTGCTTCAATCTTTGGTAAATCTTCTAAGGCAATAGGACTATTCACCTTAAAATCATAATAGAATCCTTCTTCTATTGCAGGACCTACACCAAAGCAGGTATCAGGATACAATCTGTGCATTGCATGAGCGAGTAAATGTGCACAAGAGTGATTTAAAACATCAATTGCCTCTTTATCTTCAAGTAATATTAATTCTAGCTTGCAATCTTTAACAAGTGGTGTCTTTAAATCCACTAAAGCATCATCCACTTTAGCCACACAAGCCTTCTTGGCAAGACTTGAGGATAACTCCTTTGCAACCTCAATGACTAATTTCCCTTCAAGAACCTCTTTGATACTTCCATCTTTTAAACTAACCTTTAACATATTTTTCTTCTCCTTTTTATAAATATTTAATCATATTCACTTCATGTATGTCATCTTCATCAACTACATCAGTTTCTATAAAGCCAACCTTTTCATAAACATGCTTAGCATGCTCATTACCCCATAGGTAGGTGGTTGTTAATTCTCTTGTATGAAATTTATTTTTCATAAATTCTATCAGTTGCCTTAAAGCAATTGTACCATAACCCTTATTTTGAAAATTACAATCAATGGCATAGTCCCATAAAAAATAATCTGTGCTAGAATATTTTCTTAACATCGCAAATCCAATACACTTTTTATCTAAATGAATATCATAGGCAAGTATGTCTAGCTTACCTATCATCTTCTTGATTGCTTCAAAACTGGATATTTGGCTTCTTTGTTCTTCTGTTAAATGAATCAAAAATCCCTTTGATTCTACGAACTGAAATATAGGATTTATCTTTCCTATGTTATCACCTTCTAACAATAAAAAAATCGCCCTTCAACAAAAGGACGAATAGTTTTCCGCGGTACCACCTTAATTTTAGAATTTCTTCTAACACTTTAAAAATTCGTAACGCGAATCAAACGAAGTGGCATTTCCTCCACTCATCTTTAAAGGTAGTAACTAAATATACTTTATAGATACTTTCACCAAATGTATCCTCTCTAAAATAAAGCTCATATTTAATCGTGTCCTTTATCAAACGATTTGTTAATATTATATACTAATTCATTTTAAAATACAATAGACTTGAAAAATTTTCTACAAACCTTGAAATATATTCTTTTATGAATAAAATACATTTATTTTTTATCAAAATTCATTTAAGCTTAGGCTCGCCATATTCGCGAACCATTGCCTCCATCGTGATAATCCATTGCTTACCATACTTCATTACATCAATACCTTCCTTTAGCTTTCCATATGATATAGCTTTTCTTAATGTACTTTCATTCAATCTCCAAAGTGTAGTAGCATCTCCAAAGGATAATAAATTATCAAAGGGTGTTTCCATAACACTGCCATTTTGAAATAATTCATCGCAAGACAAATCTATTTCATCATTCCAAACAACACCATAACCACCAGTATCTACGAAGCATTCATAAAATAAATTATTCAGTTTCAAATTATTAAAAATATTATATTTCTCAAATAGTGGTTTTACATCATATTTTTTAGTTACACCTTCTGAAAATAAAATCATAAGCTGATACTCTTCTAAGGGAATAACTGATTTAATCTTATGAAACATTTTTGATTTCTCCTTATTATTTTAGCGGTTCAAGTTGTTTAAATACTTGTGTCTCCCATATCTCTAATAACTCAATTTTATGAAGTTTCATCCATTCCAAAACCAAATCTAAAGCTTTAGATGGTAATTCTCCTTCAATAACTGTAAAGTCTATCAGTGATATAGTTGCAACATATTCATTATATATAGCATGGAGATGGGGTGGGTTATGTTCTGCTTGCTGAAAGTACATCCTAATGATTATCCCATAGAATCTTGATATAACAGGCATAATCTTACCTCCAAAAACATTATATCACGTTATGGTGATGTTGTAAAGAATAAATTTATATTCTGTAAATAAAAAACCACTTTATCAGTGGTAATTTATGCTATCTCTTATATTTAGCATTATCTAGTTTAACATCTTTTACTAATCCTTCTAATCTAGATTTAATGCGTAAGGCTTTCAAATTGTCCGAAGATGACTTTGTAGTAGCTAAATACTCTACAAAATCATCTGTTTTAGGGTCTAAATTAGAAGAAATAAAAACTGGTTTCTCTTCCATTAAGCGATAATTTAATACTGGTCCTAAAACTTCATCTCTTAACCAAGGTGTCATATTCTCACTACCCAAATCATCTAAAAGTAAGACATCTACACTTTTTAAATGATTGATTAATTCTCCAAATCTAGAAGTTCCGATTGCATTTTTTAAATCTACAACTAAATCAGGGAAATAAATATTTAAGGATTCTATTCCATTTCTTGCAAGCTCATTGGCAATACATCCAAGAATAAAAGTTTTCCCTGTAGCAATATCTCCAAAAACAAATAAACCTTTTGTAAATATATTTTCCTTCATATTTTGGATGAATTTTACAATATATTCATATATCTTTCTTCTATTTGCTGTTGAGATATCATAGTCTTTTAAATCTGCTTGTAAAAGCTTCTTTGAATAAGTCAAAGTTTTAATTCTTTGATTCTCATTTTCCTTTTTGTTGGCTTCTTTTTTATATTTACAAGGAACTAATACAAAGGAGTTCTCCTCAGGTTTTAACATATAGCCCTCATTTATATTTTTACAAGATACAAGTCCTTTACAAATTTTGCAAGTTCTCTGTTCTTCTAAAAAAATAGAGAAATCATTTGCATTCCAAGCATTGATATCATATCCTTCTAGTAAAGGGTCTTTCTTTAATTGTTCAACAAAGTCTAAGACATCTTTTTCATTTGATTCGATATTTACTTTTCTCATAGAGAATCAAACCCTCCTGTTGTATATTTTGTTTGAGTTGTTTTAGACTTTTTAGCATCTGGTGATTCAAATGTTGTGGAATACTTTATTGCATCACTCGTCGTAAAGATATTATGGCTAATCCAAGTTTCACTTACCTTTTTGAAATAAGCTAGTGTTGGAAGTTCCCCACTCTTTTCCTTTAAAATTTTAATAATCATACAATTCAATACGCCCTTTGGCAAATCTATATTTGCATAAATCTCTTCAATTGTATTCAAATACTTTGGAGGGAAGTCTGGCATAATGCTTGATAATATTTCAGATGGGGAAGCATTATCTAAGTACTCTATTAGATCTACACTTTCAATGTTCTCTTCTTCCTTCGTAATTAACTTAGGAGCATCCATATGATGTAGGTAGCTATATAAAACATTGGCTTTTTTCTTTAATAATCGATAATCAAATAAACCGGTTCTATTGATAGATTCATTATAAAGATTTGCCATTTGCATTTCATCAAAGGCATAGACAAAGGCCAAATTATTGATTTGATCCTTAAATTGTTTTGTGATTCCAGTTTCTAAGAAATCCAAATTAATTTGTTTTTGGAATTCCTCAAAATTAAATTTGTTGTTATTTAATTTGATATTATTGACAGGCTTTCTTCCAAGTAAATATTGGAATTTAGAAAAACCTACATCATCATTTAATACTGAGGTATAAACATCTTCAAAGTTCTTAGTTACATTCTTAAATTTTGATTTGTCTATTTTTTCAATCTTAAAATGATTATATACTTTATCTGAAAGATCCTTACCAATCTTTGAGGATAAATATAATCCTAAGGTCGCATCCTTTATAAAATTTTTAGGAGATAGCGGTGCACAAATAACATATACCAATTCTTCGCCTGCCTCATAGGTAGTAAGTAGACCAATACCTTCTAGTTGGTATCTTACCTTTAAAAATGCTTTTTCAGTTAAGCTAAATAAGTCTAGGATTTCCCTATGTGTATAGGTCTCACTTTTTAAATTATTTCTTTCTAGTAAAGATTCTAAGCCAAAGTATAGCATTACTGCATCTCCACCAATGAGTGGGGCATAAAGTAAGGATAATGTAGAAACATCGTCACTTGATAAGCTAAAGCTAGAATATATATTTAGTTTTTTTGGTGCTAATGCTTCCATATTCTTCCTCCTAATTATTTATGTAATCCTAAGCCTTTTAGTTCAAAGGCTTTTCCTAACTCCTGATATACCGTAGTTAAAAAACTATAAATCTTATTTTTATTGCCAAATAAAAATTCTGCATCAATATAAAAATCAATGGATGTTTCTACAGGGGTCTGTTCAATAATTTTTGCCTGAATAGACATATGTGGCTTTTCAGCATAGATCTCTAAATAGTTATCATCAATAGAAACCACTTGGATATGTAGTATATCTAAAATGTCTAAATAGGCATCCTTTAATTTGTTATAGGATGTCTTATAATAGTGTGTTTGTAATATCTCCTCTTTTGCATTTTCGGTTGTTTCTAAAATTTTTGCCATACTTATTCTCCTCGTATAATTTGTTTTAATATTTTTCTTATATTTTCTTGTGTTTCCTTAAAAAATTCTTTAGATTCAATCACATAATCAGATTGGCTTCTTTTTTCTTCTAAAGACATTTGAGAAGCAATTTTAGTCAATGCATATTCTTTAGATATGCCATCTCTATTCATTAGACGTTTTAGTTGAGTCTCTTGATCAACATAAACACATACTATTGTATCACATAAATACGAAAGTTTAGCTTCAAAAAGTAACGGAATATCTAAAAAAATAAGATTTTCTTCTGTTTTTTGGATTAAATTCTTCATTTCTTCGACAATTAGAGGGTGTGTAATCGCATTTAATTTCTCTCTTGCCTCTGGATTTTCAAAAATATGTCTTCCTAATTTTTTTCTATCTAACTCTAAATTAGGAAGAAAATAGGATGGGCCAAAGGTTTCAAATATTGCTTGATAAATAGGTCTTCCTTTTTGGCTTAAATCTTTAGAAATTGTATCTGAATCAATCACAACATATCCTAAAGAAATCAAATATTGACACACTGTACTTTTTCCACTGGCTATACCGCCTGTGATACCTACAATCTTTTTCATAACATCACCTTTGACAAGCTTTACAATAATAGCTTGTTCTACCACCAATTTTTATAATACTTAAATCTTTATTACAATAAGGACATTCTTTTTTCGTATGTACCTTTAAAAAGTTTTGATAATTCCCTGTAACACCTAAGGAGGAGGTATAGGACCTAATGGTTGTTCCTTTTTGTTTGATTGCCTCAGTTAAAATTGCTTGACTGGAACTAAGAATTAATTCAAGCTCCTTTTTCTTGATGCTAGAGGCTTTACGTAATGGAGATATTTGAGCCTGATATAATACCTCATCTACATAAATATTTCCTAAGCCTGAGATAAACGTTTGATCTAACAAAACTGTTTTAATAGGAGTAGTCTTCTTTTTCAATTTAGAATGAAGTTCATCTAAATTGAATTTATTTTGATTGGCTTCTGGGCCAAGTTTTGATAAAGGATAGGTACTATATAAATCTTCTAAAGTTTTATATTCAATTCTACCAAATTTCCTAACATCCTGATAGATTAGCTTATGTCCATTATTTAGATAAAATACTACATGCTGGTGTTTCTGTATAGAATAGGGTTCTTCTACATAGAAGTATTTTCCTTCCATACGCAAATGCGAAATGAAGGAACCATTAGAAAGAATAAATATTAAATATTTCGCATAGCGTTTGATTTCTATAATCTTTTGATTTATCACCCTTTCTTTAAAGAAAGGTAGATTTTCTATAATGGGGTCATAAAAACAATCTATACCTACAATGGTTAAGCCTAGTAATTTACTTTCTAAAGTGGCTCTTACCACTTCAACCTCAGGAAGCTCTGGCATATCTAGTACCTGTTATGATGAACTAAATCATCACTAAATTTGTTTTTATCATAGAATGCTTCAGTATCCTTTGGATATCCTAAAGCCACTAACGCAAAGGTATGGTCACCACCAGTTACACCTAAAATCTTATCACAAGCTATAACGCGATCTTCTAGTGGATGTATTCCAATATAGCAACTACCAAGTCCTAAGCTGGTTGCCTCAATTAAGAGATTTTCAACAGCACAAGCTAAATCCTGATCCTGCATATGAGGTGTGGATATCTCTTCTTTGTTTCTACCAATAACTGCAATCACTGTATTACATTTAGATAAAATCATAGAGCCTTTAGAAACTTTGGAAAGTTCCTCTATAACCATCTCATCCTCAATGATAATATATTCTCTACTTCTTTGATTCCTAGCAGTAGGAGCAGCTTCTGCAGCCTTACATAATTCAAGCAAGGTTTTATATTCAATTTTTTTAGACAAATCATAGTCCCTTACACTACGACGATTAAATATAGCATTCATTATTTCACCTCATACCAATTTTTACCGAAGGAGTCGCCAACTACAAGTGGTACATCCAATTCCATAGCGTTTTGCATATTCCTACGAACAAGCTCAAGCATGATATCCTCTTCTCCGCTTGCGACCTCAAATACAAGTTCATCGTGAACCTGAATTAACATCTTACTCTTAAGATTGTGTTCTTCCATTTCTTTATCTACTCTTATCATCGCAAGTTTAATAATATCCGCTGCAGTACCCTGGATAGGGGCATTCATTGCCATACGCTTGCCGAATTCTCTTTGCATATAGATTTTAGAATTAATCTCAGGAATTTTACGGATACGATTTTTCAAGGTTTGAACATACCCATTTGCTTGACAAAATTCAATGGTCTCATCCATAAACACTTTTATTTCTGGATATACCTCAAAATATCTTTTAATAAAGTTAGAAGCTTCTACATTCGTAATTCCTAAATCTGTAGCCAAGCCATACGCAGAAATACCATAAATAATACCAAAGTTTACAGCCTTAGCACGTCTACGGTCTTCCTTTGTTATTTCTGTTTTATCAAATACTTCAGAAGCTGTCTTAGCATGAATATCTTCATTCGATATAATAGCCTCTTTAAGCTTCTTTACCTTTGCCATATGTGCTAAAACTCTAAGTTCAATCTGGGAATAATCTGCAGAGTATAAGATAGATTCAGGATTAGATGGGACAAACATCTTTCTAATCATATGACCTTCTTCTGTACGAATTGGGATATTTTGAAGATTTGGATCTACACTAGATAATCTACCTGTCGTTGTTAGAGCCTGCTGGAAGATTGTATGTACCTTTTGATCTGGAAAGATTTGTTCTTTTAGACCAATGATATAAGTAGAATATAATTTTGTCTTAGCACGATATTCTATAATACAATCTACAATAGGATGAAGGTTTCTAATATGCTCTAAAACTTCAATATCTGTAGAATAGCTTGTGGCTTTCTTTTTGGGATATGGAATACCCAACTTATCAAATAAGATTGTTCCTAATTGTTTAGGAGAAGCAATATTAAATACCTCATTGCTATATTTATAAATTTTATCTGTAAGCTCATCAATATCTGCCTCTAAAAAGCTTTGTTGCCTTTCTAGCTCCTTTAAATCTACTCGAATACCTTCAAATTCCATCTTCCCTAAAACCCGAGAAAGTGGAATTTCAATATCTGTCATTAAGGATAGTTGATTCGTTTCTTTTAATTTTGTTAAGCAATCATTTTTTAAAAAATAAACACAATTTACCTTTTTTGCAATATGCTGGAAGATTAATTCCTCATCTTCAGGAATTGCTTTTTTAGCCCCCTTCCCATATACCTGTTCGTCATATAAAACATCTGAATAATCAAAATAATCACTAACTACCTTAAACTCTTCTTTTCCTAAGGACGGGTTTAAGATATAGCTTGCAAGTAATAAATCAAAATCTATTCCTTTTAATTCAAATCCTAAACGCTTTAATAATACAAAGGCTCTCTTATAATCGTAGATAGATTTATGATTCTCTTCTGCTAAGAATAATTGAAAATCAATACTTGCATAAAGCATATCTTGTTTTACAATAAAAGTACCTAGTTTATTTTTTATTCCCATAGCAAGCAAAGGATATTTGTGATAATTATATTCAAAGGTCTCAAATATAAATGCTGAATAAGGTAGTAAAATCTCTTTTAATCTCCATACATCCTCTACAATCTCATATTCTGTTTTCTTTGTATCCTTAGAAATTTCCCCACTACCATAAGATACATCTTTAAGTAAAGAACGGAACTCTAGCTCCTGATAAAAGGAAATGAGTTTATCTCTATCATATTCTTTTTTCAAAGTGTCTTCTAAAGAAACATTAATATCAAAATCTCTGATAATCGTTGCCATCTTACGACATAGTAAAGCCTGTTCATAATTTTCGCAAATCTTTACTCCATCGGCACCTTTAATTTCATCCTTATGAGCAATGATTTCATCTAAAGATCCAAACGTTTGAAGATACCTCACAGCCTTTTTTTCACCAATACCAGGTATACCTGGAAGATTATCACTCTTATCTCCCATCATTGCTTTTAAATCTACAAATTGTGAATACTCAATTTGATATTTTTCAAAGAAGGTTTCAGGAGTATAATCCTCTAATTCCGTCATACCTTTTTTCGTTAGATGTACAGTAGTATTTTGACTAATAAGCTGAAGTAGATCCTTATCTGTAGAATATACATCAATATGATAGCCTGCCTCTTCTGCTTTCTTAGCCATTGTGCCAATAATATCATCAGCCTCATATAAGCTTTGTTCATATTGCTTAATTCGCATAATTTCTAAAAATTGTTTAATATATGCTATCTGCATTCTAAACTCATCTGGCATAGGTGGACGTCCAGCCTTGTAGTCTTTCATCCATTCGTGACGAAGTGTCTTTTTCCCTGCATCAAAAGCTACTAATATCGCATCATAATTACTATTAATTAAATGATTCATCATTCTTACAAATGCATAAATCGCGTTGGTATATAGCCCCTTAGAATTCTGAGTTAGATTTCCAACTGCAGCCATGCCGTAATACGCTCTATACATTAACGAATTTCCATCAACTAAAATCATTCTTTTCATCGTAACACATCCTCATAAAATAATAACTTTCAGTTTTATTCTTAGTACTATTATAACAAAAAATAAAACAAATTAAAACAAAAAAAGGGAATCAATGAAATAAATATCATTTATCCCTTCTCGTATACAATAAATCTTTTTTAATCCCAGTATACAATAGAATCTATATTGGCATTTCCAACACACTCAATTATAACCTTGTGCTTTCCTTCTTTAAGCTCTGAGGATATAAAGCTAGCTATAATACCTGTATCTTCCTTTAAATCAATAGATTCCATCTTTTTTCCATCAATGTAAACTACAAAATCAAGAGATAGCTTACTAGAGGAAAGAACACCAAATCGAGTTCCCTCAAATTCATATTCAATTGTAGATTTCTTCTTTCCATAATAAACATGACCAAAGCTTGAAAGAATACTTTCAGGATTCCATTTTCCTTTCATTGTAACACTTTGGGAATCTAAAGATATGTGATGTCCACCATTTATTTCTAAAAGATTAGCAAACTGAATTTCCGTTATAATTACATACTGTGTCGCTTTTGTTATTGTCAATCTATAATACCTAAAGGTTTGTTCCTCATCAAAATTAACAATTATACTTGTATTCGTACGCTTTACATCCTGATAATTACCAATCCTAAAATAATCTGTACCATCCAAGCTTCCCTCTAATAGGAACTCTGTTGGAATGTGATAATCTCCATTTGGTCTATACTGTGTAAATAATGTCATTTGATTTGCAGTAAATTCTTTTCCTAAATCTACAACGAAAACCAAAGGCTTTTGTGCTGTTGGTGTAAAGTTTGTATGAATATATGTATTTAAATTTCCATCCACTAAATTCTCTATTTTATCTCTATTCTTATCATATGGCGTATAATTTGCAGAAGTCACCAATGTTGCAGGTTCCTTAAAATAAGAATTGTCCTTATAATCATATCCATATTCTCTTAAATAATGATATTCAGATTCAAATGGAGTGTTAATAGCTTCATAGGATTGACGATATCCATTTGCATAGCTTACGATTACAGATTCTGGAATCATACCTATTTCATTTCCTTCAGCATCTAAAATTGGCGCTTCAGGTGTAAATTTACCCCAACCAACACCTATAAATGGAAGATTAGATTTTGTTCTTTCATTTGTAAGAAGTACAGCCTTATAATAAACCCAATCTCCTGTCTCTAATTCATAATCCTTATAGGTTCCCTCTACATTCAATGGGAAATCAGGAGAGGAGGAATTACTTTGAATATAGGTTGCAGCAAGCTCATAGGTCTTTCCACCATCTAATGATGTATATAATGCACAATTATATCTTCCTCTTAATGCAATACGATATTTGGCAACCTCATCAGCCAAAAGCTTACCCTTTATCTCAACTACGCAATTTGTTCCTGGGTCTTCTGTATACCAAACATCTGAATTACAATTTTGAACGAGTCTTCCATTTAAATATGGGTTTTGGTTATCTCCTTCTACTTTATCCTTATATCCCGCATAATTTGCCTCAAAGGCTTGAGTAGCTGAAGTATACATTTTATCCTCATCAAAAGTATAGGTAGTTCTTTCTATTGTTGTTTTATTCATTTCATGAGATTGTTCAAACTCCATAACAAGCTCAACATCCTCAACCTCAAATGCATTATCATCCTTTGTAATTTCTAAAGTAACAATAAACTTTCCTGACCTTAAATTCGTATCAGGCTTAAACTTATAAATATTTTCTTTTCCATCAACCTTAAGAATCGTTCCATGCTCGGGTTGAGATACATTTTTAATTTGATAACTGAAACCATTAGGAAGTACAATACTTCCACCTTGATAAATATTTGAACTATCAAAAACACACTTTCCTAAATCAAATTCGTATTCTGTCCCATAAGCAATTTTATAAGGTTGCATAGTTTCAGAGTATTTAGTTTCTCCATTATAGGTAAATCCTCTTCCTGTTTGATAAATAGAAGCAACAGGAACAAACATAGGATATCCTGTAGCCTTTGCATTTTCTAATACAGAATCAGTTATAGTATAACCAATTAAATCTTTATAAAAATAAGTCATATCATAATGTGATGCATTCATTGTAGCAGTAAACCATTTATCTACAGATTGTCCACCTGAGGTTTTAACAGATTGCATATAAATATCCTGCCCAAAGCTATGAAGCATATTGGCATAAATCGCTAAGCCTTGCTTACCATTACTATAACGATTTTCAGTGATTTCACGTAAAGCCCAAGAGGCGTTTGTATAAGCATTCCAGCCTCCTAAGCCCTCACTAACTGTACCGATTTTACGACCTGAGGATATACTTGTAAATAAACTATAGGAGACTAAATTTAGAGAGTTATTGGTAACCTCTCCACCATTTCCTACACCGAACCCTTGAAAGTTATGATTATATTCGTGCATATTACCCCAAGCTCCACCATTTACAAATGCTTTATAGTTTAAAGAACTTGGCATCCAGCTCATAGGGCAGTTGACAGAATATTGGCCCGGGAAGGCAACAGCAGCACCTGCTGCTACAAAAGGATCATACAAGAATACTATTCCTTGCTTACGAACTTGGGTTGAAACTAAAGATATTTTTTCCCATAAAATAGCTGCATCATATAATTCGTCATAACCAAACTGCTTTGCATAATAGTTTGGTCCTGAATGTAAAACACCATTTTCCCATACCTCTAAATCAAAATATGGAGCAGTTGATTTTGCATTTTCTGCAAACTCTTCTGGCGTTGTAAAGCCTAAAATGAAATGAGAATATTTAACTGCTCCTGATATAGTCACACTAAATTCTACATTCTCGTTATGAATATAAACAGGGCCACCTAAGAAAGAGCCTACATAGGCAGTATAGATCCCCTTCTCCTCATTTAAAGTTGCAGTATCTTTGGTGACTACCATCGTATTTAAAATATGTGGCATACGGTTCATTATATTTTTTGTTGCCCATATATTATTTGCTTTTCTATTATATAGTGCTTGTCCAATATGAACAATAATACCATCTGTAGCTTCCATATCCTCTTTAGATATCTCAACTTTAATAACCTCTCCTGCAGGAGCATAAACACCTGTTACACTATAACTGTCATAGCCTCTAGGTAACATAGTAATACGCTTTATAATTCCAGGCTCGTCATCGGATACATTTCCTAAATAAAGTCCTTCTGAAGCAGTATGCTTGTATAGATATCTTTGATTTCCAAAAGCATCCAAGACAGGTTCTTCATTTAAAAATAAATTTCCAAAAGCATCCATTCGGTTATATCCACCACCACCTGCGTTACGAGTATCGTTTGAGGTTAAATAATTAGATTCACCGATAATTACATTTCTTAAAGCTACCTTTTCAGCAGAGGTACCTATAGATTCTTTAAGTGTAGATCCATACTTCGGATAACCAATAGTCGATCTTCCCTCATTCTTGGTATCTCTAGGCGATTTCCTTTTGACTGTTCCAAGAACCTCAGTTTCATAGCCAACCTTAGTCACAGCTTTATAAGGATTTGTATATTCTTCATTAGAGTTCGAACAAGATCTTACGGATAATACTATTGTAATAACCAATCCAATAACAATAACAAAGCCTAAAATACTAAGAATAGAAATAAGCTTATTTTTGTCAAGGCTTTTATTAGACTTTTCTTCCTGGTTTGAGTTTTTATTAACCGATTTTTTAGAATCATTTTGTTTCTTAGGAGTGTCTTTCTTAGTAGTACTCTTTTCTTTGAGTACCGGCTTTGAAGAAGTCTTTGGGCTAGCCTCTTCTACTGACACTTTCTTTTCTGGTTGAGCTATATCTGTGCTCTTTTGCTTCGTAGAAGCTGTTTTATTTTTAACTTCTTTTGGATTTGACTTATCGGTTGCTTTGGCAGTTGTTTTTGAAACAGAAGAAGCATTTTCCGCTGAAGTTTTATTTACTTTAGTTTTAGAATTGGAATTTTTTGAATTTTCTGGCATAATATCTCTTCCTTCTTTATACTTTTCTTCTTTATTATATCACATTTATAATTTAATCTACAATATTTTTAATCTATTAAAAAGAAAAAGCAAGAGGTTAACTTTTTTAAAAGTTTGTCTTGCTTTATTAAAAATTCTATATTTTATACAGGTAAATGAATTGGCTCTTTTACATTATCAGAATGCTTATATAAAACTAATATATGTCCTATTTTTTGAACCAGTTCTACATCTACCTCACTTAAAAATGGTTTAACATCTTCAGGTGTCACACTTGAATTATTTAATATACTTACTTTCATTAATTCATGCTTATTTAAATAATTTAATAAATCTGTTCTTAAATTTTCACTTAAGCCATCCTTACCTATTTGAAAGCATGCCTTTAAGGGCTGAGCTAAGCTTTTTAAATATGATCTTTGTTTTGGGGTTAACATATATCTAGTTTTCCTTTTCAAAAAATTCTTCAGTGTAATATGCATTTTTTAAAATTTTTTGCATATCCTCAACCATTGGAACTCTTGGGTTAGCTGGAGAGCATTGATCCTCATAAGCTAAATAAGCTAACTTCTCTAAAGATGCTAAATACTCTTTTTCATCAAGACCTTGGCTCTTGAAGTTCATCTTGATACCACACTTCATACCTAATTCACCACAAGCCTTTGCATAGGATTCTACTCCCTCTTCAATTGTTGAAGCAGGCAATCCTAAAATTCTTGCAAGCTCTGCATACTTCTCATCAGCACGATAATAGTTATACTTTGGCCAAGTAGAAAGCTTTTGAGGCTTTGTACCATTATAACGTACAGTAAATGGAAGTAAGATCGCGTTGGCACGACCATGGGGAACGTGGAATTCCGCACCAATCTTATGAGCCATTGAATGGTTCATCCCCAAGAAAGCATTTGCAAATGCCATACCAGCCAATGCTGAAGCATTATGCATTTTTTCGCGAGCTTCTGGATCATTCGCACCATTTTTATATGCTCTTTCTAAATAAGCAAATACCATCTTAATGGCTTGAATTGCAAGACCATCAGTATAATCGGAAGCCAATGTAGAAACAAAGGCTTCGGTAGCATGAGTTAACACATCCATACCCGTATCGGCAGTAATGGACTTGGGTAAAGACATAGTCAATGCTGGATCAATAATTGCCACTGTAGGGGTTAAAGAATAGTCTGTCAACGGATATTTTTTATGTTCTACTTTATCAGTTATAACAGCAAATGGTGTAACTTCGGACCCAGTCCCTGAAGTTGTAGGAATACAAACTAAATTGGCTTTTTTACCTAATTCAGGATATTGAAAAGCACGTTTCCGAATATCCATAAATTTTTGTTTTAAATCATTAAAATTCACTTCAGGATGTTCATAAAATAACCACATTCCCTTAGCAGCATCCATGGCTGATCCTCCACCTAATGCAATAATCGTATCTGGTTCAAAGGAGCGCATCAATTGTACACCCTTTAGCACAGTTTGAATAGATGGATCTGGTTCCACATCACAAAATAATTGATGTTGAACTTCTGGACTTCTCAACTTCAACTGATCTGTCACACGATTTACATAACCTAAATCGACCATAGAACGGTCAGTAACAATAATAACCTTACTCATTTCCTTCATTTGGTGCAAATATTCAATCGAATTTCTTTCGAAATAGATTTTAGCAGGAATCTTAAACCATTGCATATTGTTTCTTCTTTGACCTACTTTCTTTACATTTAATAGATTGATGGCACTTACGTTACCAGCAACTGAGTTATGACCATAAGAACCACATCCTAAAGTCAAAGATGGAATAAAGGAGTTATATACATTACCAATTCCGCCAAAGGTTGCAGGAGAGTTTGCTATAATACGAATTGCAGGAATGATATCCCCAAATTTCTTTGTCAATGCTTCATCTGCTGTATGAATTGCAGCTGAATGTCCTAAACCATTAAATTCTACCATTTGTTTAGAAATCTCAACACCCTCTTCAGTTGTACTGGATTTTAATACTGCTAAAACTGGAGAAAGTTTTTCTCTTGTTAAAGGTTCATCAACACCAACCTTCTTACAAGAAACACACAAAATAACTGTATTCGCAGGAACATCAAAGCCAGCCTCATGTGCAATAAAGCTAGCACTCTTACCAACGATAACAGGATTTAGTTTAGCTACCTGCTTATCTTCTTTCTTCTCAACACCAAACATATATTTCTCTAATTTCTTCTTTTCAGCAGTTGTTACAAAATAAGCGCCAAAGGATTTGAATTCTTTAACAGTTTCATCATAAATTTCCTTATCAACTATAACAGCCTGTTCAGAGGCACAGATCATGCCATTATCAAACGACTTAGACATTACAATGTCATTGACAGCCTGACGAATATTACAAGTTTTTTCCATATAAGCTGGAACATTACCAGCACCTACACCTAAAGCAGGTTTTCCACAGGAATAAGCAGCCTTAACCATCGCATTACCACCTGTAGCTAGAATAGTTGCAACGGAAGGATGATTCATTAGTGCACTGGTTGCATCCATACTTGGATGTTCAATCCATTGGATACAATATTCAGGGGCTCCTGCATCTACTGCAGCGTCATAGACCACCTTAGCAGCTGCTAAAGAACATTTTTGTGCACTCGGATGGAAAGCAAATATAATAGGGTTTCTAGTCTTCAAACAGATTAATGCTTTAAAAATAGCTGTTGAAGTTGGATTAGTTACTGGAGTAATACCAGCTACAATACCAACTGGTTCAGCAAGATCTGTAACACCTGTTACAGGATCCTCACTAATTACACCTACTGTTTTAGTACGTTTCATATTATGAGTAACATATTCACAAGCAAATAAATTCTTTGTGGCTTTATCTTCAAAAACACCACGTTTTGTTTCTTCTATCGCAAGCTTTGCAAGTTCACCATGCTTATCCAGGGCAGCAACAGAACACTTAGCAACAATATAATCAATTTGTTCCTGAGTATAAGATGCATAAGCATTTAAAGCTTTTATTGCATTCTTACATAAAAGATTTACTTCATCTTGAAAAGATAATTTATTTTCTTCCATAGTATTCCTCCAAAGTTATCTTCATCATTATTATACATTAAAATATCCTTCCTG
The DNA here is from genome assembly GCA_023663825.1 of Anaeroplasma bactoclasticum. Lineage (GTDB taxonomy): Bacteria > Bacillota_I > Bacilli_A > Acholeplasmatales > Anaeroplasmataceae > Pelethenecus > Pelethenecus bactoclasticus_A. The sequence continues at coordinate 1,190 of JAMPGQ010000034.1, read as the reverse complement.
ATACAAGTAAACGTTTTACTTTAAAACATATTTTAAAGAGTTGACAAGCTTATTCATTTTTTTTACATTTGAACAAAAACATCTTTATTTCATGAATAATTATCCACCAGCCTAACTGGAGGTTTTCTAAAACAAAAAATCCCACTCATTAAAGAGTAGGAAATATTTTAATAATTTTTAGCATCAATTTCAAAATAGCTTTGAGGATGTTCACATACTGGACAAACCTCTGGAGCACTTTCACCTACAACAATGTGACCACAATTTCTGCATTTCCAAATATGTAATCCAGTCTTCTTAGTGAAAACCTCATTGTTCTCTACATTGGATAATAATGCTAGATATCTTTCCTCATGGTGCTTTTCAATTGCAGCAACACCTCTAAATTTTTGAGCAATATCATGAAATCCTTCTTCCTCTGCAACCTTTGCAAACTCATCATACATGCTTGTCCATTCCTCATGCTCACCTGCAGCTGCAGCTTTTAAATTTTCAGCAGTAGAACCTATTCCACCTAAAAGCTTAAACCACATTTTAGCATGTTCTTTTTCATTGTCTGCTGTTTCTAAGAATAATGCAGCAATTTGTTCATAGCCTTCCTTCTTCGCCTTTGATGCATAATAAGTATATTTGTTTCTAGCTTGGGATTCTCCAGCAAATGCAAATAACAAATTAGTTTCTGTTTTTGTTCCTTTTAAATTTTTACTCATATTCATTCCTTCTTTCTTTCTTAGTGTAATTATACTTCATATCAATCGCAAATACAATTCTAATCAATAAGTTTGATATAGAAATTAAAGAAAATTGATTCTGAAGGTATTAGAAAGTATTTGCTTAAAATAAAATATTTCTTAGCTCAAAGCTTCTATGAAGATGAAGAAAGCTTGCCAACGTTTAAAGCCAAAAGAAAAGCTTTATATTCCTCATTAAAGCTTACACCACTTGTTATTTTCTTCGCACTCTCTTCAGAAATAACAGTTAAATCATCATTGTCGTGATCAATTTGAGAAAAGGAAGAAAAAGGAATAACCCATTTTTTCTTATATTCATCAAATCTAGAGAAAAAACCACTTTCACTATCATAGACATATAGTCTATTTTTTTCTTTGGTATAATAATATTTTAACATAATTCCTCTCCTCGTATAATATGTAGTGTAGATTTAGGCCTTGGATAAGCCTAGCTACATA
>JAMPGQ010000033.1 GCA_023663825.1 Anaeroplasma bactoclasticum | reverse complement strand
TTTCATGGCTATGTGTGCCTTTCGAGGCACGAGAAAGGAATGTGAGGTTATTATGCAGGCTTTAGTTGTTTACAACATATATTCTGGCAAAAGTAAGATTGTAAAAAATATAGATTATATTTGCCAAAGATTAAAAAGTAAATATGAAATTGTAGAAACTTTTGCCTCTACTGGACCTAATTCGATTCGTGATTATGTATTTCAAAATGCTATGAACTATGATTTGGTGGTAGCAGCAGGGGGAGATGGGTCTATTAACGAGGTTATAAATGGACTGATGATGATTCCAAATAGGCCAACTCTTGCATACGTTCCTACAGGAACCTGCAATGATACTGGAAAAACGTTAGGATTAAAAAGAAGTCTTCGTAAAACAATGAAAATTATTTTAAATGAAAACAAGACTTTTTTGGATGTGAATCAAATTAACGGTCAATATTTTATCTATGGTCTTGCTGCTGGCAATTTAACAGATGTGAGCTATGCTGCTAGCTATAAGGTTAAAAAAAGATTTGGGAAATTTGCATATTATTTTGAAACTGTAAAATCCTTTAGTAAGGACAGAACAATCCATATAGATATTCAGGCTAATGGTAGGCTGATATCAGGTAAATTCTTTTTGTTTCTTGCCACAAATTCTAGATACTTAGCTTCATTTAAGCTACACCGCAAGAAAAGAATTTATTTAAATGAGGGTAAACTATATGTCACATTGATTCGTAAAACGAATCGTTTCATTAACACGATTGACTTTGTTTTATTTATGTTATTAGGAGAAAGATATAAGCATAACATTGAGCATTTTGAAACTAGCAACATGGTAATTACATCTAAAAATGCTATTCCATATAATACAGATGGAGAGAGTTTACCAAAGCTTAGCAGAATAGAAGTGACAGTTTTATCCGAACAAATTGAGATGATTGTTTCAAAAAGAGTTTTAAAAAGGCATTTTAATTAAATAAAATCAGCTTATTTTAGACATACTATAGTTGGTGATGCATATGACCAAACTGTCTAGAATAAGCTTTTTTTTATTTGTTAGTGTCTATAATTATCTATGGCTTAGAATTTTATTGTTTCCATATTTCTATAATACCTATGGAAGTATGGGAATTTATTATATAGCTATCTTAGCTATAGTGATTGTACTAGCGTTTATCTTTCTTCCTAAGAAGCTTATACTTCATAATTATGAGGAAGCCTTTAAAAAATCGAATTTCAAGTATTTTTATAGCATTATTCTTTTATTAGAAAATATATTTGGTGTTGCCTTTTGTGTATATTTATTATCTAAAATATTTATTCCAAATGGAAACTATTATATTATGCTTGGATTTATTACTTTGGCTTTGGTTGCTATCTCTTATTATCAGCCTAAGGATATTATGGAAATATCCACTTTGTTTATCATTTTTGGATATTCGATATTGACTTTGACTTTATTTTTTTATCCTAATTTAGATATTTCCTTATTATTACCTATAAGGCAAACAAGTATAATTGCTCTACCTATTTTTGCAATTTTGTTTTTTGCAGACAATTTAACATTTTTAATTAATAAAAAGGATATTCAATTTTCAAAACCAAACTTTATAATGGCCATATTTCTTTCTTTTCTATTATTGGGTGCAGAATATTTCATTTTGATAACCAATGCAGGAGATACTTATTTTAAGGGCTTAAATTGGGTTGGATTTATTAGCTTATCTATAGAACCTATTTCTAAATATATTGGCAATTTCGAATTTGCATATGTTTTTTATATTTTAATTTGTTGTATATTTAAATATTCATATAACTTGAGTTTATTAAGATCCTCAGTAGAAATTCATAAGCATTTTATGAGTGGAGTTTTAATTTTAACATTCATTATTTTATGTTCTGTTTGCTTTTTGTGTATACCAATGGGGAAAATGTTTTTATGGGCTGTAGCAATACTTATGCTATGCAGCTTTTCAATTTTATTTTGGTTTATAAAGGAGTGCTACCATGCTAGAAAAACTGAAGAATAACACAGATGTAGTCTTTAAAGAAACAAAGGCAAATTGTACAATTTGCTATCAAGAACATCTTTGTAATATATTAGATTTTATGAAGGACCTATATCCTAGGATTTTAGAGGATAAATATAGTGACTTAGATGAGATTATACCAGGTATATGTAAAAAAATAGAAGAGGATGAAGATGAAATTATACAGCTTGTATTTTGTGGACTTTTGGTTTGCAAAAGAAATAAACAATATTATGTATTAGATTTATCTAAAGCTCCATCTAGACCAACAGGAGATTCAATTGCTGAACCAGATAATGTTTTTGGTCCACGGGATGGTTTTGTGGAAAACTTTAAGGAAAACATTGCTCTTATTAGAACGCGTGTAAAAGACGATCGATTAAATATTGATACAGTTACAGTGGGTAGAAGAAGCAAGTCGATTCTTTCTTTACTTTCCATACAAGATATTCATAATGATGAAATGAGAAAAATGATTTTAAAGCAGCTAGAAGCAATAGATATTGATGCCATCATTTGCATAGAAGATATTATGTCTTATTTTCAAAACAAGCATTTGTTTCCAACCTTTCATTATGTTGGAACGCCAGATACTGCTTGCAGGAGATTATATAATGGAGAGTTTATACTAGTCATTGATAGAAACTGCATTGTTATATGCCTACCTACAACCTTAGCCTATTCTTCAAGATTGAAAATTGATGCGCTTAACATACCTTTATTTTCTTTTTTTGAACGATGGTTTGTAATTTTATCTGCCATTTTTTCTATATTTTTTTGTGGAATTATTTCTGCTTTTAGTACAGTTCAAATGGATAGTTTATCACTCACAGTACTTTCTACTTTGAAGGTATCACAAACAGGGGTATATCTTCCTATTTTCGTTGAAATTCTTATTGTTTTAGGAATGTTTGAATTATACTATTTAATTGGATTTAGACAAAATAAAGTAACAGTTTCTTCAACGATTGTCCTTATTGGAGGTTTGATTGTTGGTCAAAATTTGATTTCTTCAGGGATAGCTGGAGTCTTTATTATGACGGCAACTGCCATATGCTTTTTATTATCCTTTGTAGTAAGCTCAAATGTGACAAATATAATTGCAATTAGCCTTGCACGATTATGTATTTTATTTTCATCCTTAGTTTATGGTCTGTTTGGTGTTGTTATAGCCAGTGTTTTTTTGGCTTGTTTCTTATATAATCAAAAGACTTTAGGAGTGCGTTATTTTTATCCTTTTTTACCATTTGATATTAAAGGGATTCATAAATTCTTTTTATCCTCTTCAAATCTTAAAGTGGATCAAAGAGATCAACCCTTAAGGGTAAGTAATAAAACTAGGAGGCGTATGGAATGAAAAAAATATTGTTTTTTACTAGCGTATTTCTTTGCTTGATTTTACTTTCAAGCTGTAATAGTTATGATATTTCTAAAATCCTTTTTATAGCTAGTGTTGGTATTGAAAAAAAGGAAGATGAATACCAAGGATATTTCTATTTGCCATTAAGTAGTGATATAGGGAAAGCAGAAAATACAGAGAATAAGGGGAAGGGGGAGTTTGCGAAAACCTCAGGGAAGAATATTCCAGAGTTATTTTATAATCTCCAAAATTCCACATCCTTCATAACGAATTTAAAGCACGTTTCTAGTATAGTATTAAATAAAGAATTATTAAATGAAGAATTCATTGTGGATCTTTTAGATTATGTTAAATATTCCTTGGACATTGATTTTAACTGTTATCTATTTGTTACAAAAGCAAAAATGGATGAATTATATGATTTTCAAAATCCTAATCAAGAAAGTGTTTTAAATTCTTTACTTGTATCTACAAGCGATGTAGATAATTCCTTTTTAGTCAGTCCACCCATCCATTTTTTAAAATTCACAAGAGAATTTTACAAGGATAGGAGTATCTTAATCCCAATGCTAGACATAGAAGAAATTTGGACGATAGAAGGAGAAGCTGTAAATAATTTTCATGCTCAAAGTGCCATCTATTATTATAAAGGGAATCTAAAGGAGGTAGTCAAAAATCCGAGCAGTCCTTATTTTAGTACGACTACTCAGTTTATTGACCAAATAGATAAAACCTCCATCAGTTTTAAAAATTATAAATGCAATCTTGAATTTAAAGATGTTTTACACTTGAAGGTTGAATTTAGTTATGAACTCTATAGGACACAACAAGGATTACAGGAAGAAGAAATCAAGGCCTTTGTTTATAATAGAATAAAATCATATTTGCTTGATTTTCAGGATATAGATCCTTTAAACATTTCTTACTATAATACTTTATATGATACGAATTGTTCCTATGATACAATAAATATGGAGATTAAAGTACTTAAAAATTAGCGCCGTTTTCTATAGATGAATATTCCTATACAGGCTAAAATGGAAATACATCCTAAAGAAATATAGATGATTTTGTCATCTTTTTTCTTCACTTCGGGAAGAGTATTAATAATTTTACATTGATATATTTTTTTTATTCCATCCTCATAATCAAAAATGAATTCTGCTTGATAGATTCCTTCTTTTTCTGGGGTTTGGAAATAAGAACTTTCGACTTGTACAGTTTTATAGCTAGTATCAACACTATTTTTTTGTAAAAATAATGCTAATAATTCATCATCAGTAAGCTTTGAGTTCTCAATATAAATAGAGTTTGAAGAAATTTGTTTTTCAAAGGATTTTTTGATATGAATTATGATGTTGACCTCATTAGATACATTTTTTGAACTATCCCTTACAGTGCAGCTAATGGGATATGTTCCAGGCTCTAGATTCGTTATCTCTAGGCCTTTTATTTCATAATCCTCAAATGATGTGTCCCAATTATCTTTTACAATTAAGGATTGAGTGAGGATGGATTTTACATTTTCAGTTGCAATATCTATGAAAATTTCATTTGCTTCAAAACTTAAAATCGGAGCAGTGAAATCTCTAACTGAGATTTCATCTGTCCACTGAACTGTAACATTTCTAGAATTGGTTACAGTAACATTAAGCTCATAGCTTTTCACAGCTAAAGTATTATTTATATAGTCTGCTTCATAATTGGATTTGAAATGGATTTGATCAGTTAAGTCTCCATCAATAGAATCATAAGAGGAATATCTAGCCTTGATTTCATCAAAAGACAAAGGGTGGTCATAGTCAATGATATGGACATGTGTGTAAGAATCTTTATCTTTGGCATTTGCTTGAAAAGAAGCAAATAATGGAAAAAGTAAAGATAAAAATAATACTAGTCTAATTCTTTTCATGACAATGCTTTTTAATTATCACAATAACAACTATAGCTACTACTGGTAAAAGAAGCAAAAGAAAATACCAAGAAAACGTATTTGAAGCTTCAGTGTTTTTAGCATCCTCCACTTTAGAAAAGACAGTTAAATTGACTTTTCCTTCCTTTATAGATCCATCAGGAAGGGTTTCTGTATATGTAATTTCATATTGTCCTTCTTTATCTGTGGAAATATTTTGAGTACTAAGAGAAATATTTACTGCTTGAGCACTGATTATTCCTGCTTCTTTTAGCATATTTATAATCTGTTCATTAGTATAGGTACTACCTATAGGAATGTAAAGTGTTTTTTCTACCATAATAATAGGGGCTTCTGTATCCATAAGAAAATATTTAAAGCTTTGTTCTCCAATGTTGTTAGACTCATCTGTTACTTCAACCTTAAGAGTGTATTCTTTTCCCTGTTGCCCCGTACAAGTGTTTTGTACAACGCGTATTTGAGAATTTGAAAGTGCTGAGTAATTATCTGTCACTTGTAATAAAGCTCGAATTTCATTATCAGATAGAATATGGGTAGCATAGATAGTATTTCCTCCAGCAATCAAAGAAATAACAGGTTTAGTCGTATCAACAACGCGTATGGTCAAAGTTGCAGTAGCAGAATTGCTTTCTTGATCCTTTGCGGTTGCAGTTATATGGTATGTTCCTACTGTATTATATTGATTTTTATAGTCGTCTTTAAACTCCCACTGTATGGAGGCTTGTGGTGTATAGTTGTCTTGAGCAGTAAAAAATTTTTTTGCATCCTCAAAGGTAAAAGAAGTATGTACTTCAACAACGTGTTCTGTCTTAGATAATTCTATTGAGGGTGGTGTAAAATCTTTTACTCTTATGATATCTGCAGCATAGGTTATATGATTAGCATTGTCCTTAACATGCATAAGAATATAATAAGTACCAATACTCAAATGATTTGGATCATAATTTGTTTCAAATACTAAATTTTTAGAAATATCTCCATCTACATTATCTATTGCTTGATATCTTGCTTTGATTTCAGAAAGTGGTGTTGGATGGTCACAATCTACAAAATGTGTCATATTTCCCGCAATATTGCAATCTGTATTGGGTGTTTGTCTATATCCACCATAGCATAGAACATTTGAAATAGAAGTTTTAGTAAAAAATACAGCATAGGATTTTACGTTTACAACATGGACACCATATTGTTCTATTTGTTCGGAAGAATATTTTTTTAAAAATTCCTCTTCTGCACCAAAAAAGAGTTCAGTATCAGTCATTTCTAACTCATCTGAAATCATATGCAATTCAAGGTGAGGAATGCCTGGTTCTTGGAAATAATAATCAAAATCTCCTTTGAGATTACTTAGGCTGATTTGAGTGCCTCTACATCCAAAAAAATAGCATCCACTATTTAATACGATGGCTGAATTACTGCTGATGGTATCTCCATCATAAATTTTGATAACGTTATTAGCTGCATCTGCCTTTATGTTTTTTTTCATCATTAGGCAGAAGAATAAAATAAGAGGTACAACTAAAAATTTTATTTTTTTCATTTTTTTCCTTTCTTTTTGAAGCTACTTTTTTGTGCTTCAATATAATAATTACCAAAAAATACAAATTTTTTAAGTTTAAATGAAAAAATGTAAAAAAAGAGTAATTTAAACGAATCACATCTATATAATAAAGATAGCCTTTTTTGTAATTTTTGATATCAAAAGAATGTGTTAACATCAAATAAAATATTGGATTTGGTTGTTTTTAAAAGAATAAATTGATATAATAAATGGTACAAATGAGAAGAAAACGAGATGGAATATTATGTTAGATGAAAAAAATTTTATGCAAATGGCAATTCGTGAGGCACAAAACGGGATAAGAAAAGGTCATGGTGGGCCTTTTGGAGCCGTTATTGTAAAAGATGGAGTTATAATTGGTAAGGGACATAATCAGGTTATAAAAAATAATGATCCTACATGTCATGGTGAAATTATGGCAATACACAAGGCTTGTAAAACAATACAAAGCTTTGACCTTAGTGGCTGTGTGTTATATACAACAGGAGAACCATGCCCAATGTGCTTAGCGGCAATCCTTTGGGCCAATATTTCTAAGGTGTATTATGGCTGTACCATTGAAGATACTGCTAAAATTGGTTTTAGAGATTCTATTTTTTATCAATTTCAAAAAGATGAAGCAGCTAAAAGTAAATTTGCAAAAATGCTAGATAGAGAAGCATGCTTAAAGCTTTATGATGAGTATATGAGCATAGAAAACAAAACAAACTATTAATGTAATCTATGAATTGCTCATTAGCTTTAATGAAGATTAGCTACTAGAATGTATTAGTAATAAATTGAATGTTTATTGGTTGAATGCCTTTGGCTTTTAAAGATATATAGAATTTTGATTTAGCCAGCCTATGCTTTAGAATGAATAAGGAGTACATTGATGAGAAGTGAAACAACATTTGAACGACATGAAATCAAATATTTACTTACAGAAGAACAAGCCGAAAGGTTAAAGAACCTTATGCAGAACCATATGAAAAGTGATAGCTTTGGAAATAGCATAATATGTAATATTTACCTTGATACTAAAGATTATTTATTAATAAGACGTTCTATAGAAAAACCAGTATATAAAGAAAAATTAAGATATAGAAGCTATGGTATTGTTGATAAAGATACAATAGTTTTTTGTGAATTAAAAAAGAAATATAACTCAGTTGTTTATAAACGTAGAATTTCTTTAAAGGCAAGTGAGCTTGAACAAAATTTAGTCACGCGTTTACCAAATACGCAGATTGGACGTGAAATTGCTTATTGCTTTTCACGCTACGAAAATCTTTCCCCTAAGATTTTTTTATCTTATGAGCGAGAAGCTTATTATGGAATAACTGATGATGGTTTTCGCATAACGTTAGATAGAAATATTTTATGGCGTGATTATGATTTGTCTTTAACAAAAGGAGCCTATGGTAGTCGTATTTTAGAGGCTGATAAGGTACTTTTAGAAGTAAAAACTATGGGTGCGCTTCCATTATGGCTAGTAAAATTTTTAAGTAAAAATAAAATATATAAAACGTCATTTTCTAAGTATGGTAGTGTATATACTAGCATGTTGATTGGAAATGGCATAAGGAGGTAAAAAATGCTAGATAATATTTTTAAAGGATTGTTTGATACAAATTTACAAAATGTTATATCTGTAGGAGATTTTTTGTTGTGTATGGGAGTTGCCCTGCTCATTGGGTTAATGCTAGCTAGTACGTATGCTTTCAAAAATAGGTATACAAAAAGCTTTTTAATTACGCTTGGGATTATGCCAGCAATTGTATGTATTGTAATTATGATGGTCAATGGAAATATAGGTGCTGGGGTTGCTGTTGCAGGTGCTTTTGCTCTTGTACGTTTTCGTTCTGCTCCTGGAACTGCGAAGGAAATTACAGTACTATTTTTAGCCATGGCCACAGGGATTGTTACAGGAATGGGCTATCTTGCATACGCAGTTTTGTTTAGCTTAATTATGTGCATAGTTTTATTATTATGTCAGATTATAAAGTTTCCTAAAAGAAAAAAACAAACTGCAGACAAAACCTTGCGCATTACCATTCCTGAAGACTTAGATTATACGAATGTTTTTGACGATATATTTACTCAGTATACAACAGAATATAAAATGATACAAGTTAAAACAACAAATATGGGAAGTATGTTCAGATTAACCTATAATATTACAGAAAAAGATGTGATGCAAGAAAAGGCTATGATTGATGCCTTGAGATTAAGAAATGGTAATTTAGAAATCACTATTTCAGAGCAGGAGAATAAAAATGACGAGCTTTAAGAAATGTTTTTATTTGATTGGTTGCTTTGTCATTTGTCTTATTTGCAGTTGTTGTAAGACACATTCTATAACACCTAATCCAAATTACAAAAATGATACCAATAATACAAACGAAGAAATTAAAGATGAAAATGAAATTGAAATAACCGAACCTGATAAGCAAGAACATAGCTTTAAACTCGTATCTCAATCTAATGGAACATTTACTTATAGATGTGCTGATTGTAATGAAGAAGCAAGCTTTATAGTTACCTGCATAAGTGGGACGCAAAATGTCTATAATGTCGAAGGAAACACCCTTACATTTACTCATATTGATAACGAAAGTATATACGATATAAAAGGTAAGATGCAGGGCAATATCATTATTGATGTAAGTGAAAATTACAAATTTGAATTGCAGATGAGTGGTTTTGAAATAAGTTCCTTTTCTGCCTGCCCGATTACCATTTTAAGTGGAGATAAAGTGACAATTTCTGCGAAAAAGTCTACAGAAAACTTTATCTATGATATGAGAGAAAAAATAGATGAAACAGCTTTAAATTCCATTTCTGCAGGGATATATTCCTTATGTGATTTAGATCTTCAAGGGAAAGGTTATCTAAATATAAAATCTGTGAACAACAATGGAATTCATACGAAAGATGATTTAAAGGTTAAAAATTTATCTTTGCAGGTAGATTGTAAAGATAATGCGTTAAAAGGTAATGATAGTGTAACAATTGAATCAGGCAATTTGACATTGATTGCTAGAGGAGGCGATGGTATCAAAACCACCAATAGCGATATATCTTCTAAGGGAAAACAACGTGGTACAATTACGATTTCTGGTGGTACAGTGCTTATTTATGCAGCATGTGATGGAATAGATGCTGCATATGATACGATTATTAATGAAAGTACAGAAGCGGTTACGCTACAGATTTTTACTGATAAATATTCTAAATATGCTGAAGAGGTTACAGCATTTTCTGAAGATATCTTTTACGTGCGATATAATTTTACTGCTTATACTTTTTCTCTTAAATTTTATAATGATGAAAAAGATGTGGTTTGGCGTAATTCTTCTTCAAGTACAACAGTTGGAAATGCTCATTACTTTCCTATTACAAAACCAAATGGATATACCTATGTGCAATTATTTATTTATAACAATACGCAACAACAGGGACAAGATGAAAATTATTTTGCTTGTACGGATGGTATGAAAATAAATAGTAATTACGATACAATTGCTCTACAATCCAAAAATGGCAGGCTGACTTATGGTTGGACAAATTATACAACGAAGCAAAATGATTTTGGTCCTGGTGGAATGGGAGGAGGCTTCGGAGGTGGATTTGGTGGAATGAACGATGGCAACACAGATAAGGGCGATTATTCTACAAAAGGGATAAAGGCAAATAATGCAATCACAATTTCGAAAGGAAACATTACAATAAGTTCTTATGATGATGCCATTCATGCAACCATCTCTACATCCTTAGAAAATGGGATTTCATCCTGTGGTAATATAGATATATTAGATGGAAACTTGAAATTATGCTCTAATGATGATGCTATTCATGCTGATGGAAAGGTAACGATAAATGGTGGAACTATTACAATAATTAGCTCCTATGAAGGAATAGAAGGCAATCAAATCGATATTATAGGTGGCAATCTGTCTGTCATATCCAATGATGATGGCATCAATGCTACTACAACCTCAGGGACTGCCATTACAATTTCAGGTGGAAATCTTTATATTTGCGCAGGAGGGGACGGCATTGATTCAAATAGTACTGCATCCTATGCAGGTATTGTCTTTTCTGGTGGTAGAAGTGTGATTATTTCGACAGGTCAAGCAGATTCGAGTATAGATACAGAACGTGGATATAGCTATTCAGGTGGCTATGTAATAGGCATAGGAATTAGTGGAGGAATGGGGAATGAATCCACAAATTGTTTATCCTTTTCCTCTTTAGGAACGCGTAAGATAATAAGCTTGCAAAAGGGTAACTATTTGGTAGTAGACAATATTGCAACAATTCAAATCCCAGTTTCAATCAATGCTCTTGTTGTCTATCTTGGAAATGCAAATGCAAGTATTTCGTCAAGCACAACTACAGGTTATAGTTTAGATTCTAATGGTGTATATTGGGAATAACCTCTAATCTTATGGTATAATATATATTTTTTTGTTTGATATTATTGACTATTTAGAAATAATTCAGTATGATTAAAGTAGAAGTACGAAGCGGTTTAATATATAATAAGAATAGTATAAAAGCAATTTTTAAGTAAATAATGAAAATGAGGAGGACAATATGTTTAAGGCATTAGAAAAGATTTTTAAGTTTTTATTTCGATTTTCGAACATGAAAGACAAAGCAAAGCGCATCAAAGAGGATGAAGAAAAACGACAAAAGAGTATATATTTTGGCGTTGAAAGTATTTCATATTCTATTGCATCTACAGCAATGTGCATTTTAGGTGCATGGCTGTTTAGTGCGTTTATGGATACTGCTCTTGTTTTATTTACTCTCATCATAGGAATTGCTTTTATGATAGGAGGCATACTTACATTTATTTGGGCCTTAGTAGGCTGGATCTTACAGTTAAGCATTAATAAAAAATGGATTGGTTGGTTTGCTATGCTTGTCTTTATTGCTGGTTTAATAGTCAGTGTGATTTTAGTAATTGGACAAATGAGTTCTATGTCCTAATGAAAAAATAGAAAGAATAAAAACTTTAGTTTTATATCTAATAAATTTTAAGTTAGGAAGGATAAGGGCTGTAATTTTAGAAAACTATTTTAGAAAATAGGATTTACAGCCCCTTTTTTTCTTGACTTTTTATATTTGTTTTTGTTATAATTCTTATTGCATAATGCAGACGTAGTTTAATGGCAGAACATCAGCTTCCCAAGCTGTCAGTACGGGTTCGATTCCCGCCGTCTGCTCCACGGAGCTAAAATACCTTGAAATATCAACATATTTTCGACTTTATTTGTCAAGTGGTAAACAAAGTGGTAAATATGGATACCTATTTTCGTATCAAGATATGACAAGATTTCACTATAAAAAAGGGCTTTTTCTAGTAAATTTAGAGTGTACGTCAAAAAATATTTAAATTATGTTTTTACCATACTCTAAAGAACTAGCTAAAAAGCTAGTGTGAGTTCATTTCCCTTAAGGCTAATAGGTGGCTAATAAAAAAGGATAATTAGGTGTTTAAATTCCTAGTTATCCTTATCTCTTTTTTATGGGTTTTATTTTTTGACGTATACGAAGAAACGAAAAAAACAATCTAGAATTGAAAAATCTTATAAAATACGAAAAAGGAGACGATAAAATAACTGAGCGAAAAACTAGTGAAAAAGTGGTAAATAAAGTGGCAAATACAAACTTGACATATTCTGTTAAATAGTGTTATAATTTCAATGATAACTTATTATATATAGCTATATATTGTTATTAAGTGTACGGAAATAGGGCATATATACCAATTTTCGCTATCTATTCTAAAATGCAGAGATACCCAAGAGGCTGAAGGGACACGCTTGGAAAGCGTGCAGATCGGTAACACGGTGCAGGGGTTCAAATCCCCTTCTCTGCGCCAAACAAATTGATACTTTGAAAAAAGAGGACATGCTTAATAGATTTCTGATGCATTGTAAGGGTGAAAGGAGTATTTAGAGGAGACTCTTTTTATTTTTGAAATTGCAACATAGTCTTATAAAAGCGTGGGGTTGATTTTCTTATTTATAGATGGTTTTTATTGATAGCTTACGATATAAAAAGATGGACTTTATTTTATATAAAGTATTTTAATATAAGAATTTAAAAGACAAACTAACAAATATTTAGAAAAGAATAGAGCAGATATTTCCAATAAAGCTTTTGTTTATAAAGGTATTATCTTCAGTAGTAGTTAGGCGGTAGCAATATGGAAAAAGAAGACATTTTGATTGAGCACATAAATTTGGATAGTAACATTAAAAAGAAAAATTTATCTATTCAATTTTGGCTGAGGCTTTTGAAAAAATCATGGCCAATATATATAATAATGGTTGTTTTTACAAGCTTATTTGTTTTTCTTTATATAATCTCTGGGAATGTGTATCAATTTTATGCTGCAATATTTTATCCTATTATAATGTTTCTTATTTTTGTTTCCTATGGCATATATAAAAATGTAAAATATTTAAAGTCTACAGAAAAAGAATTAAAGACAATTCAAGTTGATATTTATTCTACACATTTACTACTTTCAGATATGATTAAAGGGATAAATCATAATAGCAAGCTTCCTTATGAAATTATGGAAAAAATTTTTTATGTGGAGGCAAAGGAAGAAATTGTGTTTGAAGTACATAAAAAGCATTATTTTTCTCTTCCTAAAAAAGCAATAAAGAAAGAAACATTTGATTTTTTAACTACACTTTTTTCAAAAGAAACTGAACTGGAGGAGTAAGATGGAAGAAAAACAAAAAAAAGATAGATTGCCTTGGAAGCAATTTTTTAAGGATTCTTTTTTTCTTATTATTCTAGGTGTTATATCTTTTATAACTTATTTTATCATATATTTTCTTAAAAATGATAAAGTTTATTTATACTTGTCTTTAGTTATTCCGTGTATCATATTTTTATGGATTGGAATAACAGTAGTGTATAGGATATTAAAACAGAAGAAACAAAAATAATCCTGTACAAAAAATGAGTCTAAGGAGGAAAGCAATATGCTAAAAAAATTAAACATTATACATATAGTTCTTTTGGTTCTAATTCTTGCAGTTATACCTATTGTTGGCTTTGTTCAAGGATTTGATTCTCCAAATACTTTTATTACTGTAGTTGGGATGGTTTTACTTGGACACCCACTCATCTATTTAATTATGATGGTGATTAAAACATCAATGGTATTGGATTATGAAACTCCAAGATTTATGCCCTTATGCATGATATTAACTATCCTTTTAGGATGCCTAATTTGGTATTGCTTTTTCCATATAACTTTTGTTTTTGCAAATACAATAGCCTTATGGTATGGACTGGCGTTGCTCGCTTTTGCAATCCCTTATATTATATTTAAAATTATGACATGGCTTACTGATAAAAAATCTAAGGGTGGAAAGGGTCCTAAAATGATAAGAAATAAATAGGAGTGTGTACTTATGAAAAATTATAATCATATTGAAATAGAAAAAAAATGGCAAGACTACTGGGAGAAAAACAACACCTTTGTTACAGATACAAAGGATTTTTCTAAACCTAAATTCTATGCTCTTGATATGTTTCCTTATCCTTCTGGACAAGGACTTCATGTAGGTCATCCAGAAGGATATACGGCTACAGATATTGTATGTCGTAAAAAAAGGATGGAGGGGTATAACGTTCTACATCCAATGGGATGGGATGCCTTTGGTCTTCCTGCAGAACAGTTTGCAATAACAACGGGACATCATCCTTTAGAATTCACAAAAGCAAATATTGCAAATTTTACAAGACAATTAAAAATGCTAGGTTTTTCCTATGACTGGACGAAAGAAATATCTACCTGTGATCCAAAGTATTATAAATGGACCCAATGGATATTTAAACAGTTGTATAAGGATGGACTTGCTAAGCAGGTGGAAATGCCTGTGAACTGGTGTGAGGAATTAGGAACAGTTCTAGCGAATGATGAAGTTATCGATGGCAAAAGTGAACGTGGAGGGTATCCTGTTGTTCGTAAGAATATGAAGCAATGGGTTTTAGATATTCCTAAGTATGCAGACAAGCTGTTAGAGGGACTCGATAATTTAAACTGGCCTTCTTCAACAAAGGAAATGCAAAAGAACTGGATTGGAAAATCTGTAGGTGCTCACGTACAATTTAAAATTCAAAATACAGATTTAGAATTCACTGTATTTACAACACGCTGTGACACGCTATTTGGTGCTACATATTGCGTACTTTCTCCTGAGCACGTTTTAGTAAACCAAATCACAAGCTCAAGTCAAAAAAATGCTGTAGAAGCATATCAAAAGGCTTGTAGTATGAAAAGTGAGCTTGAACGTACAGAATTAAATAAAGAAAAGACAGGTGTATTTACAGGAGCTTATGCAATGAATCCTGTTAACCAAAAGGCAATCCCTATTTGGATTTCAGATTATGTTCTCGCAAGCTATGGTACAGGTGCCATTATGGCAGTACCTGCACATGATGAAAGAGACTATGCCTTTGCGAAGAAATTTGGTCTAGATATTATCCCTGTTCTTGAAGGTGGAAATGTAGAAGTGGAAGCATATACAGAAGATGGTCTTCATATCAATTCTGGATTTCTTAATGGCTTAAATAAAGAAGATGCTATTACTAAAATGATTGGCTGGTTAGAAGAGCATCATTGTGGATCTAAACAGATTTCTTATCGTTTAAGAGAATGGATCTTTGCTCGTCAAAGATATTGGGGAGAACCAATTCCTGTTGTATTTTATGAGGATGGAACTAGTGAGGTATTAGAGGATAAGGATTTACCACTAGTACTTCCAGTATTAGATGATTATAAGCCAAAGAAGAGTGGTTCAGCACCACTTGAAAATGCTCAAGCTTGGGTACATACATCCTATAAGGGAAAGTCTTGTGTTCGTGAAACAAATACAATGCCAGGCTCCGCGGCTTCAAGCTGGTATTTTATGCGTTATATTGACCCAGCAAATGAGGATACCTTTGCGGATTATAAACTATTAAAGCACTGGTTACCTGTAGATTTATATTTAGGTGGTTCTGAACATGCTGTAGGACATTTGTTATATTCTAGATTCTGGACAAATTATTTATATGATAAAGGTCTTGTTCCAGTAAAGGAGCCTTTCCAAAGATTATTCCATCAGGGAATGATTTTAGGGGAAAATAATGAGAAGATGAGTAAATCTCGTGGCAATGTTGTTAATCCTGATGATGTAGCTAAGGAATATGGGGCAGATACCTTACGTCTTTATGAAATGTTTATGGGACCTTTGGAAGCTTCTTTACCTTGGAGTAGTAAAGGACTTGAAGGAGCACGTAAATTCCTAGACCGTGTATGGAGATTTTATCATCAGGAGGAATATACCTCTAAATTCAGTGATATAAATTCACATGAGTTAGATAAGATATATCATCAAACCGTAAAGAAGGTTACTTTAGATTTTGATAGTTTGAATTTCAATACAGCAATTGCTCAAATGATGACCTTTTTAAATGAAGCTTATAAGGCAAATTCTATATATCATCCTTATATGGAGGGATTTGTAAAGCTTCTTTATCCAATTTGTCCACATATTGGTGAAGAGTTATGGAGTGATTTAGGACATAAAGATACAATAACCTTTGAGGAATGGCCTACTTATGATGAGTCTAAATTGGCTTCTAAAAGTCTTTCCTTAGTTGTTCAGGTTAATGGTAAGCTTAGAGATAAGCTTGAGGTTTCTTTTGATGCAACGAAAGAAGATATCATTTCTCAGGCACTCGCTTTAGAGAAAATTATAAGCTATACAACAGGACGCGAAATTGTTAAAATGATTTATATACCTGCTAAATTAGTGAATATTGTTGTGAAATAGATATAGGAGAAGAAAAAGTAAAGTAATGAAGTGGTTATTCTTTGATTTGGGTTCGACATTGATTGATGAAAGGGATTGTGAGGCGCATCGCTTTTCTGATTTGCTAAAACAGTCCCATAGATTCACTTATGAAGATTTAACAGAAAAATATAGATATTATATTGGTAAAAATCAGTCTCCTTACAAGGCGATAGTTAAGGACTTTAATTTGACTCCAACAAAGTGGCCTTTCCATTTAGAAAAGCTATATCCTGAGGTTCCTTATGTTTTAGCAGAGCTTGCCAAAAAATATCACTTAGGAGTTATAGCAAATCAAAGCCTAGGCACCGAAGATCGCTTAATTCAATTTGGGATTCGAAAATACTTTGATGTCATCATTTCCTCTTCAGAGGTGGGATATTCCAAGCCAGATTTAGAAATTTTTAAAATGGCTCTCGACTTTTGCAGATGTCTTCCTAGTGAAGCATATATGATAGGAGACCGCCTAGATAATGATATTGAACCCGCAGGGAACTTAAAAATGCATACACTTTGGGTGAAGCAAGGAATTTTTGCTGAGTCCAATTTAGAGTCTATCAAAAATAAGCCAGAAATTATTGTAAATCATATTTCTGAAATTTTAAGCTATTTATAGGAAGCGAGTTATCGCTTCCTATGTTTGTGGTAAAGAGGTGAAGCAAAATTGAAGAAGATAGGGTTAAGAACGATAAAGACCGCAATATGTGTGTTTTGTTGTCTTCTTGTTTTCGTCATTTTAAAATTATTTGAATACATTCCAGGCGTTCCTGATAATTTTGCATTCTCCTGGTATAATCCTTTTTTTGCAGGTCTTGCGACAGCATATTCCGTTCATGCCAGCAAGGAAGCAAGTCTAAACCAAGCCAAGAATCGTTGCATAGCTTCTGTCATTGGTGGAGGAATTGGAATTCTTTTGATTACGGTTTATGAGCTTTGTGGTGGAAAATGGCCTAATCTTCAATCTGTCAGTTTGGAAACCTTTAACTTTATAATCCCATATTTACTAATCTCAATTTTTACCATTGCGGTGGTAGTTACAGGGGTTTCTTTAAAACAGCATCAGGCAGTGTTTGTCTCCATTCTAACATTTTTATCTGTTACAGTTAATCCAAATATCAATGTTGGATACTGGCAATGGCAGTTTGGTATAAATCGTATTTTATCTACGATAATCGGAGTTTTGATTGCTTTAGGAGTGAATTTATTTCGTTTACCGCACAAATATAGAAATAGAAATCTTTTATTCTGCGTTGGAATTGATGGAATGCTTCTAAAGGATTCAGACCGTTTTAAAGGCTTCATGCAATATAAAATGAATTATTTAAATCGCATTGGTGCCAATGTAACACTTTTCACAACAAGAACACCTACAACATTTATGCCTCTTTTAGAGGATGTAAAGATTACTCATCCTGTAGTATGTATGTCAGGTGCCGCGTTATATGATGCAGTTCATCAGCATTATATAGCTATAGAAATGATTGATGTAAAAACAGCCGAAGAGATATATCAGATTTTAAAGAAAAATAAGATTTCTCCATTTGTTAATCAAATTCATGAGGATGTTTTCTTCACCTATAATGAAAGCTTGGATAATGAGGGAGAAAGAATCTACGCACATGATAAGAAAAATGCTGCTTATTGTAGCTATGTACCAGGTCCTGCCCCAAAGGGTGAAATTATTTACTTTTTAATTGTAGAAAAAGAAAATGTGGTTACAAGACTTATAGAGGATATACATAAAAATGAAGCTTTATCTTCAAAGCTTTCTATTTTAGTTTATGATGTGTTTGAAGCAAATCAGGCACCAAATTTAAAGTATGTTAAGATATATAGTAAAAAAATAGAAGAGCTTTCTATTTTAAAGAATTACTGTGAATCAGAAGGATTAGATATTGTAGGATTAACCTCATCTAATCATGCTAAGCATTTATTAGTTCATAGTAAATATAGTGTGGCTTTGGACTCTTTGAATGATGAGTTTAAAAAATATTGTACAAAAATATTACCTAAAGAGGAGCCAGAAAAGTTATTTAAAGAAGTCCAAAGAATATATCATTATAATTTAGCTAAATATGGAAAAAAAGATTAATTTTGTGGTATAATACATAATGCTTTGAAAGAATTGGAGTTGAAAATAATGGCAAATGTTTTAGAAATTAAAGACTTACATGCAGGTATAGATGGTAAAGAAATACTAAAGGGTGTTAACCTAACGATTAAAACAGGTGAGGTTCATGCCATAATGGGACCTAACGGAACAGGAAAATCTACATTATCTTCTGTTATTATGGGACAGCCTAAGTTTCATGTAACTTCTGGTGATGTCCTTATGGATAAGGAAAGCTTACTTACTATGGCAGTAGATGAGCGCGCTAGAAAGGGGATCTTTTTAGCTTATCAGTATCCTGCAGAGGTGCCTGGTGTTACCAATAGTGATTTTATTCGTACAGCAATGAAGGCTTGTAGTGGTAAGGATGTTTCTTTATTTTCCTTTATTAGAAACTATGAGAAGGCTTGTGGAGAATTAAAAATGCCAGAGGATTTAGCTCACAGATATTTAAATGAAGGCTTTTCAGGTGGAGAAAAGAAAAGAAATGAAATTCTTCAGATGAAAATGTTAAAGCCTAAGTTTGCAATTTTAGATGAAATCGATTCTGGATTAGATGTAGATGCGTTAAGAATTGTTGGTGAAAATGTCAGCAATATGGTTGATGAGAATTTAGGTTGTCTTTTAATTACACATTATGAGAGACTATTAGACTACATCCAGCCAGATTTTGTACATATAATGATTAATGGTAGAATAGTTTTAACAGGCGGTAAGGAATTAATCACCAAAATTGACCAAAATGGCTATGATTGGGTAAAAGAAGAGCTTGGTATTGAAATTGAAAAAGAAGAAGATGATGAAAAGACCCATGTTCTTTTAGGCTCTTGTGCTCATAATAGCGGGAATAAATAATGTTATATTTAAATACTTTGGTAGGAACAGAAGGGTATGGTCTTTCCCTTCACAACAATATTCTTACTATAAAGAAGTCATTAGAGGATTTCTTAGTTGTAGACTCAAGCCTTACGATTATTATTGAAGAGGGAGTTTCTATAAGATTATTAGATACTACAGTAAATCAGAATATAGTGATTCAGGTAAAAACAGGTGCACACCTAAATTATCAAATTTTAAATTCTAAGAATACGAACAGAAAGTTAGAATGTTTAGGAGAAGTAAATGTTACAGAAATTTGTTTAGAAGAAACCAAAGAAAATCTTCTTATTGAACTTTTAAAGGAACATGCAACTGCTTCTGTAGAGCTACTTTCCTTATCAAGTAATACTTCTTTAGAATTTAATCAAAGAATCGAGCATAAGGCAAAGGAAACAAATTCTAATATTTCTAACTTTGGTGTTGCCTTAAACAAAGGAGAAATTCTTTTTGATACGACAGGTCAGATTTTAAAAGGTATGGCAAAGTCTAGATGTGTTCAACTTTCTAAAGGAATTGTAATGGATAATGTTTCAAATGTAACATCAAAGCCAATTCTTTTAATTGATGAATATGATGTTGTAGCCAACCATGGTGCTTCCATTGGTAAAATGTCTGATGAGAGTTTATTCTATCTAATGAGTAGAGGACTAACGAAACAGGAAGCCTTTTTACTTATCTTAGAAGGAATTGTTCATCCTTTTATTGAAAAGATAGCAGATGAAAAGTTAAAATTAAGTGTTAATGAAAGAATAGAACAATTAATGAAGAGGTGATTTCATGCTAAATGTTGCAAAACTAAGAAAGGATTTTCCAGTATTAGAGGAAAACCCTAAGCTAGCTTATCTCGATAATGCAGCATCTACCTTAAAGCCAGGCTGTGTAATAGAGGCAGTAGATAAGTATTATAGCAAATTAGGTGTAAATGTTCATAGAGGTGTTTATAAGTTAAGCTATCTTGCAACAGATGCATATGAGGAGGCAAGAAGTAAGGTTGCAGACTTTATTCATGCTGATTTTGATGAAATTGTCTTTACAAGAGGAGCATCTTCTGCATTAAATTTGGTTGCTTCAAGTTATGGAATGCATAATTTAAAACCAGGGGATGAGGTTATCACAACAGAGCTTGAACATCATTCCAGCTGTATGCCTTGGATTCATGTTTGTAATACTACGGGCGCTACTTTAAAATATGTACCTTTAAATGAAGAGGGAAGAATTACAGTTGAGGCCTTTAAGTCTGTTTTAACAGATAAAACTAAGGTGGTTGCCATTACTTATGTATCTAATGTTATGGGATATATTACTCCAATAGAAGAAATTATCAAACTTGCTCATGAAAGGGGCGCTATCGTTATCTTAGATGCTGCTCAGGCAGTTCCCCATATGCCTATAGATGTAAAAAGGCTCGATTGTGATTTCTTAGCCTTTTCAGGCCATAAGCTATGTGGACCTACAGGTATAGGAGTTCTTTATGGAAAAGGAAATCTTCTATCTAAGATGCAACCTATTGAATTTGGTGGAGATATGGCAGATGACGTGAATCCTTATACAATGACTTATAAGGATGCACCATATCGCTTTGAAACTGGGACACCTATTATCGCCTCAGCTATTGGGTTGGGGAAGGCAATTGAATATATATCTAGTATTGGTTTAGAAGAAATTGCTAAGTATGAGTATTATTTAAAACAAAAGGCTTTAGAAGGATTAAAGAAAATTCCAGATATTGAAATATATAATGAGACAGCAGAAACAGGAATCATTTCCTTTAATATTAAAGGAGTACATCCTCATGATGCTGCAAGTGTATTTGATAATAATAATGTATGTATCAGAGCTGGACATCATTGTGCGCAGCTCATAATTAAATGGTTAAATACTGTAGGAACAGTAAGAGCATCTTTCTATTTTTATAATACAATGGAGGATGTAGAAAAATTTGTACAAAGTGTAAAAGAGGCTCAAGAATTTTTTGGTACTCTTTAGGAGGAAATTATGGATTTAAAAACCTTATATCGTGAGGTCATTATGGACCATTATAAAAATCCTAAAAATAAAGGTTTAAAGAATACAGATCCTTATCATATGGTACATTTAACCAATCCAAGCTGTGGCGATGATATGCGTGTTGAAATCGTTGTTAGTAATGGACAAGTTGTTGATGTACGTCAGGATGGAAAGGGCTGTTCTATCTGCCTTTCATCTGCATCCGTAATGAGTGAGCTTTTAATTGGAAAATCAGTTGAAGAAGCAAAAAACTTAATTGATGGCTTTTACTCTATGGTTAAGGGAGAAGACTTACCAGATGAGGACAAGCTAGAAGAGGCAATCGCCTATAAGGGAGTACGTGATTTTCCTGCAAGAATTAAATGTGCAACTCTTGCCTGGAAGTGTGTGGAAAAGGCAATTGAGGAGGTAGAAGAGCATGAGTAAGACCAATGTTGATGAAATTGTTGGAGATTACAAATATGGCTTTACTACAGATGCCAAAACAGTTTTAACCTCTGGTAAGGGTTTATCAAGAGAGGTAGTAGAATTTATTTCTAATGCAAAAAAGGAACCTTCTTGGATGAAGGAGTTTCGTCTTAATTCTTATGATGCCTTTTTAGATTTAAAAAATCCGAACTGGGGACCTGATTTATCCGGTATTGATTTTAATGAGTATACCTACTATATAAAATCTAGTGAAAAGACTGAGCATAAATGGGAGGATGTACCAGAAGAAATCAAAGAAACCTTTGATAAGCTTGGTATTCCAGAAGCAGAGGCTAAGTATTTAGCAGGCTCCTCTACACAATTTGAATCAGAGGTGGTTTACCATAATAATTTAAAGGAATTAGATGAGCTTGGTGTTATCTTCTGTGACACAGACACAGCATTAAGAGAGCATTCAGACTTGATGCAAAAATATTTTGGTAAGCTTGTACCATTTACAGATAACAAATATGCTGCCTTAAATTCTGCAGTATGGAGTGGTGGGTCTTTTATCTATGTTCCAAAAGGTGTAAAGCTAAAAAAACCAGTTCAGTCTTATTTTAGAATTAATTCAGAGCGTATGGGTCAATTTGAAAGAACGCTCATTATTGTGGACGATGATGCAGATATCCATTATGTAGAAGGGTGTACAGCTCCTCAGTATTCTAAGGATAGCTTACATGCCGCAGTTGTAGAAATCTTTGTTGGCAAGCGTGCACATTGCCGTTATTCTACAGTTCAAAACTGGTCAAATAATATTGTCAATTTAGTAACAAAAAGAGCTATAGTAGATGATGAAGGACATATGGAATGGATTGATGGTAATGTAGGTGCTGGCTTAAATATGAAATATCCTGCCTGCATTTTAAAAGGAAATTATAGTAAAGGAACAACGGTGTCTATAGCTTTTGCTGCTGAAAACCAAATTCAGGATACTGGCGCTAAGATGATTCATTTAGGTCCAAATTCTAGTTCCACCATTATTTCAAAATCCATTTGTCGTGGTGGTGGAAAGGTGAACTATCGTGGAACTGCTTCCTGTGGACCTAAGGCATTAGGAGCTAGAAGCCATATTGAATGTGATACATTAATTCTAGATGAAATATCTACCTCAGATACAATCCCTACCAATAGTGGTAAGAATAGTGATATGTATATCGAGCATGAGGCAACAGTCTCTAAAGTAAATGAAGAACAATTATTTTATCTGATGAGTAGAGGCTTAACAGAAGCTCAGGCAACAGAAATGATTGTTATGGGTTTTATTGAACCTTTCTCAAAAGAACTTCCAATGGAATATGCAGTTGAGTTAAATCGTTTGATTAAACTTGAAATGACAGATTCTATTGGATAAAATAGAAATTATACGGGGTATATTTATGAAAGAAAGTAAAATTATTCAAACAATTATATTAACAGTTTGTGTGGCTTTTGTTATGTTTTTAACAATCAGACTTTTGCCAGTTAATTTAAAAGAATCGTTACAGGCTATGGCTGATTCTGTGCCCGATACAGATTTGGAAGGTGAATCTGCAATGATCTATTATGGTGCTGCAGCATTTAGCATAGGTATAACAGGAATTGCAATGTATGTCATAGCAATCTTTATCCTAATAGCAAGCTTGATAATGGCTTTATTTGCAGTGCATAATAGGAATTCTAATAAGAATTGGATAAGATATTATAATTATGCTTTAGCGTTTCTTAGTTTATTTATGTTTGTAAGTTCTATTGTTAAAATAATACTTTGGAGATGCGGATATTAATAATTTTAAAATAAGGAGCTGTAAAAAACTTAGTTTTTAGGAATTAGGGATTTATAGTCCTTTTGCT
Organism: Anaeroplasma bactoclasticum; assembly: GCA_023663825.1. Classification (GTDB taxonomy): domain Bacteria; phylum Bacillota_I; class Bacilli_A; order Acholeplasmatales; family Anaeroplasmataceae; genus Pelethenecus; species Pelethenecus bactoclasticus_A. The sequence goes on along the minus strand of JAMPGQ010000033.1, from coordinate 341 downwards.
TCTATGAAAATACAAAAACCACCCTAGAAACTAGAATCTGGAGTGGTTTTAAGTAAAATATTATACCATAAGAAGAACATTTTTATACTCTACTACGCCTCAAACGAGAAAGAAGCGTAGTGAAAAGATAATAACAAGAAATGTGATTGGCTTTAAAGTATTAAAATAATCTCAATAATAGAAATTTCAAAAGAAAAGGGTTTAAATTAACTCCTAATATGTCACCTAAAATTGGCAACATGAAGAAGTTTTTTTAAGCCCTTTTTTATTTTATCTCCTCCTCGTATAATCTTTTGTTTAAATACATAGGAAGTTCCTCTAAGAACTTGTATTTAGAAATA
>JAMPGQ010000032.1 GCA_023663825.1 Anaeroplasma bactoclasticum | reverse complement strand
TTGTACTATATTTTTATTATCCCCCCCCCCCGCGTTTTTTGTCAACAAAATATTGTATTTGTTCTGCTATTTGTTCTGCTTGTAGTGCTATTATAAAAGTAGACACAAAGGGGGTAATTGGTAGACAGTATGATATAATAATAAGTATACACAACCCCTAGGGGTTGGCGACACTTCAAATAAAAAAGGAGGCAAAGGAATAATGAAATATACATTAGACCAACGATTAGAAATAGGAAGAGAAATCTATACACATCAGTTAAGTTTGAATGAAGCCGCAGTGAAATATGAAATCAACAGCTATACTGCAAGAGATTATATGAGGTATTACAGGGATAAAAATGGATTACCACCAATGGCAGATAATGAAGCAATACCAGGATCACAAAAGCAACAAAGAAAATATAAGGCACCTATACACTATGAGGACTTAGAATCCCTATCAAAGGAAGAGTTAATTGATGAAATCATAAAAGCAAGAGTCGAGGCAGAACGAGCAAAAAAAGGGTACACAGTGAAAGGTGGTGGAGCGGAAAAGGAATTCACAAGTTTAAAGAATCAGAATTTGAAATAGTATACTTACTATCTTCTACTTATCCTATCCAAAAGTTATGCAAAATTATGGATGTAAATCGTAGCAGTTTTTATAAATGGAGAAAACGTATGGCAAATCCAAATGATAAAATGATTAAAAGACAGCATGATATATCTTTATTCAAAGAATATCATACTAAATATCCTACACACGGATATCGTTGTTTAAACGCCAAAATAGCCCTAGATTTAGGTGTTTTATATTCAGATAACTACGCTCAAAGAGTATGCCAGTATGCAGGAATTAGAAGTGTTTCTAAAAGATTTAGAGCCTATAAGTCCACTGATAGATTTAAAATCTATCCTAATCTTCTTTTAGCCGACTTATCTATTACTAGACCACTTCAAGTCGTAGTCAGTGATATGACAGCCTTTTGGTGTAAAGATACTTATTATGAATTAACCCTTTATATGGACTTATTTAACAATGAAATTCTTACCTATGATCTATCCTCTAAAAAGGGGGATAGAATGACTTATATTAATGGTCTTAATGCCTTAATCCAAAAGAAAAAAGAATACTCAGACCTTGAGTTGATTCTCCATACCGACCAAGGTTCTGTGTATTCTTCTAAAGCCTTCAACGAGGCATTACCATTATATAACATTACTCGCTCTATGTCTAGAGCTGGCACTCCAACTGATAACGGAGCTATGGAAGCTATCAATGGTTGGCTTAAAGAGGAGTTATTCAATGACTTTGATATTAAAAACAAAGAAGATATTAATCAAGCTATTGATGAATATATCTTTTTCTTCAATACAGCTAGACCATCTTTTTCTTTGAATTATTTAACTCCTAAACAATTTAAAGATAAATTTACCCCTCAATTTTAATTTACTGTCTACTTTTTATTGACTAGTGCAGCTATTATAAAAGTAGACACATAGGGGGTAATTAGACAGTATGATATAATAAGTATACATAAACCCCTAGGGTTGGCAAAACAAAAATTAAAAAGAAGTTGTTTTGTGGGTTTCTTAACAACTTCTTTTACCAAGGATTTCACTTATATAATTTATTTAAGTGTAGATAAAACTACATTCAGCTTATGACAGCTAATCTATCAAATGTAGACAAATTCGTAGGATAGCTTAGAATTACCACTAGGATCAAAATAAGTAATACTTTCTGTATGTCCATCATCTATCATAAAGAAATATGCTGTCTTTGTTTGACTGAAAATCCATACTCCTGTTTTATAACTATACTGTCTATATCCTAATAGGGCTACTGCATGATCTCCTCCAAAGGTCTTGCTTCCTGAAACACCCATAAATACAGCTCTTCCCTCTTGTAGTGAGGTCATCACATCTGAGAAATTTGTAGATTTATATGGATACTTTGTTCCACCCATATATTGAGATGTACAGAATATGAATATCTCTCTAGCTTGAGCTGTAGTTAATCCACTTTCAGGAGTATAGTGATTTGCGGCAGTTGAATAATAATTACAGAAATAATACAACTCTGGCATATATCTCAATCTAAGAGCTATATTTGTAGTCCAATAGGAGTCTATTCCTACTCCTCCAACTCCTGTTCCATACTTCTCATAGTTAGGATCTTCTAATATTTCCTCTCTCATATCCTTATTAACTGTCTTTAATGGAAATTTATCATAATATCCCATTTGTTTCCAGCTTGACATAACATTAAATGCTGCTGTTAAAGCACAATTAGATTCAGACTCTGTACTTTGATAATTTTGTCCTCCATCTCTTGATACATTCTTTATATAATAACTTGTACTAAGCATTGATGTGGCTCTATATTTCCCTTTTACATATGTGTCTTCATATGAACTAACAAGGGTATATGAAGGATATCTATCTGCCATATATGCAGTTATGTCATATATATCTCCTTCTCCATCGCCACTCTTTCCTTTGTATTTATAGAGCTTATCTGCACTTCTTCCTTCTTTTATATACTTGTGGTAGCTTTCTCCGTCACGATATAAAAATCCATCTATTACACTGTAATACGTGAACTCTACTCCCTTTAAGTAGTCTATATCTCCTTTTGGCTCTACTTCATATAATTCATATGACGTTGAGCATACCAAGTACCCATTATCTTCGTTGAAATCGATGTATACTCCATAGCTTTCTGCATCAATGATATATGCTATGCTATATCCTTCGGCCCCTACCGCTTCTAGCTTTTCTTTGCTATCCTTGTTATATTCTTCTTTGAATTCACTTAAATGTTCTGTAATAACATTTACTATATTATTACATTTTACTTCTACACTTTCTTCACTCGCTACTGCTTTTGGACCCTTAATCACCCATAGTCCTACAAAGCTTACACTTATTAATAAGCTAATACATAATTTTTTCAAAATCTTTCACCTCTCATTTTATATACGTTTCTCAACCCTGTTTTTTTTAAAAAAATTTATTTTTTTCTAAACATCTTTATTTTTTTAAAAAGAAAAAAAGAAGAAATCAACCTTCTTTCCAATTATCTAATTACTCTAAATCATCATAAATTATAAAATCTCCACACATCTTTTAATATCTTACCTTATCTTTAGCAATCAAGAAAAAATCTGTTCTATCAACAATTTCAGAACAATTAGAACTTGTAGAAATATATTCATCTGTAATTTCTTTGTTCAATATGTCTTGAATAATGGCTGAACTTGGTTTTCTATGTTCTGGCAAGCAAACTAAATCATGAATCCGATTATATGCTTAAAATGCTCGTCCCAAAAAACGATATTAAATTCTATAAGCTCTTCACTTTCTAGCTGCTTTCAAGTAAAATTCTTTATTGTTTAATTGCTCTTCATAAAAAAGAGCTACATCATATAATTTATCTTCCATTTTTATACCTCACCAAAAGAATAAAAGGTCCAAATAGAGGACCTTTTAAAAACTAAAATCCGCTGTCAAAGGTTGTAAGTTTCAAAGGAAGAATTGATTTGAGTTTTTCCTTTTTTTGTTTCATTTACTTTGAAGTAATTTTACTAACTGCTACCTAAGATGTAACAAGGTGATTAGATTTATCTGCAGGAGATAAATTTAACTTTAAAGGGCTTTTAGAAGCAAAATCATTATCCTGGAATAAAGCACCATCACTCATTCTTTCCAATAATGCAATATCCTTTGTCTTACCACGTAGCATTTCTAATTCTTTAATTTTATATTCTTCGTTATCAACTGTGAAAGTAGCATTAATTAATTCGTTTGGATCTGCATCATCATATCTAATCTTTTTGTTAGTTTCTAATAATTCTTGTTCTGATAAATACCTAAAAGTTTCATTTTTGCTTTGTTTAGCTGCAATCCATTCCAAACATTTTTCTTCTAAAAGTTCATAGTCGAAGCATCTTCTAGCCACTATGTGATCAGGTCGATTTTTTTTCAAGTTAAAAAGATTTAATACATCTGGAACTAAATTTTTATTATTAATCCCCGCTAATTCTTTTCTTAATAAATCGATATATGTGCTTTTTTCAGTTAAATTATCAAAATCTCTTACTTGATCTATATCAGAATAATTAAGTTCGGTAAGTTCAGTTTTTGGAACCGGAAAAATATAATTCAAATTGACAACACATAATGGACGATTTGTTGTAGCATCATAAATCTTTTTAAAATCCTGCATTTCTCTTAAGCGATCATGCTTATCAGGTCTATAGTGATTAACTTGCCCAACATAGCAATAATCACCAGTATCATATAACGAATAAAAAAATGGTTTGTGTAGTTTTTTTTCAGTTCTATCAGATCTAGTTTGATGATAAGAATAATTAGGAATTCTTGTCTCAATGGATTTTAAATAGTCTAAATAGTCTTCATTTATTGTACACCACTTCATACTTGTTACCTCTCTTTGCAATAATTATATCACAAAAAAGAGGCTGCAAAAACCCAATTTTTAAAAACTAGATTTTTTTACAGCCCCTTCTATTAATACGATTTTACATGGCTTCGTAACCTACTAATAATACGATTTTACATGGCTTCGTAACCTACTAATAATACGATTTTATACCTGCTTCGTAACAGCTATTATTTGAAGTATTTCTACTTACACCAATATTATATGCGATTTTATAATTAAAATCAATACAAAGTCAAGAAAAAATTAACATGGTTAGTTGAAAGTTTTTTTAGTTTAGATGAAATCCATTCCAGACATTGTTGTTCGACCAATTTGAAATTTACCGTTGCTGATAGAAAACCATGAATAGGTTTATCAGCCCAATAATTTGGATTATTCTCATTTAATTTATGATTATATACTAGATTTGCACTTTTATCTATTTCAGCTTGCCTACTTGCTATAACTCTAATTTGTTTGTTCAGTAGGTTTATATAAAAAATATCATTGGAGCTTTTATTAGATAGATCCATATCTACCAATTTTAATTCAGATAAAGGAGCTGGAATCATATTGTTTATTCGCAATTTTCCGAGAAATTCATTATTATCGCCTATTAAACGTTTAATAGTAATATTTGATGGCCTAAGAACACCATGACTATAATCACTTTGTTCTGGAGAGGATAGTGGAATAAAATAATCCATATTTGAATTATGTATTACAATTCCTATATGTGGTCTTTTAAAGGTTCTATCATCTACATGTGCTTTTAAAACATTTCTATCTACAGAAGATAAATAGTCTATGTATTCATCAGAAATATTATATAAATCCATAAAATCACCTTATTCTTTAACATTTTTAATACTAATATTATACAAGAGAAAGAAGAAATAGACAAGAAAAAAAGACGCTATATAAATAAGCATCTTTTCATAGAAGTTTTAGTTTCACCTTTATACGGTAGTGAATCACCGAGAAGTTTTAGAATGTATTTCTACATCCATTTATATTATATGCGATTTTAGAAAATAAATCAATAAAAAATTAACAATATTTGAGTTCCCCCATTTTTTAATTCAAGTAGATAAATTCAAGTTTTGCTTATTGAATTATATGAAATTTAGTACATTTTTCTTATATTCTCAAAGATTTTATCACAAAAAATATAACCTTATTTTATTTTGGGGGAACTAAAATTATACTAAACTAAGCTGAATTCATTATAGTAATCGTTATTTTTGTAGTTTTATTTTTTCTGCATTTGCTCGTAAGTTTTTGCTTGAAGATTGTGGCTTTAAGTTGTAAAAATAAGCCAACACAAGCCCTAAAATTGACCTAAAATTAATATTTAACTTGTTTTGGCTTAAAAACCAAAGAAAAGGTATTGATGGTACTTGTGCAGTATCAATATCTATTCAATCAAATGTTTAATCTCTACTGAAACAATACCGATTTTAATACATATGGGGTAAAAACACGTAAATTATATCCCATACACGCTTCTATTTTTTATCTTGGTTATGCTGTAATTGAAAAATGATTTTTTGTTCTTCTATTTCCTTTTTCAATTCTTCTTCTGTTGGTAAATATAACTTGTATTTGCTAGCAAATAACCTTTGATTATCGTTTAAAATAGAATATTTTGCAATATCCTCGTCTGTATCAGAACATAACACAATACCAAGTGTTGGATTATCTTCCTTATTCTTTTTTAACTCGTCATACATACGAACATACATATCCATCTGTCCAACATCTTGATGCGTTATTTTACTTGTTTTCAAATCTACAAGAATAAAGCATTTCAAAATGTAATTATAAAAAACTAAATCAATGTAATAATCTGCTTTTTCTGTATAAATATGCTGTTGTCTAGCAATGAAAGCATATCCTTTCCCTAATTCTAATAAAAACTTTTGAATATTATTGATGATTGCTGACTCTAAAGCGGATTCTGTAAAACTAGGGTTATTACTCAATCCTAAAAATTCAGCGATTACTGGATTTTTAATATACTCTAAAGTATCATTTTGATATTCAGTAGTATTTACCTGCATTTCCTTTTGAACAGGTTCTTTGACTTGAGAAGATAGTAATCTATAATAATACTGAGAACTAATATTTCTCTGTAAAGTTCTATAATTCCAAGTTTCTTTTAATGCTTCTTCTTCATACCATTTTCTAGCTTTTTCATCTTTTACTTGAATCAAAATCTTGTAATGCGTCCACGATAGAAAAGATTTTCCATTCATTGCGTGGAAAATGTTTGGATATAATTTATAAAAAGAATAAAAACTATATAGATTTGATTTACTAAATCCTTCACCAAATGATTCTTTTAATGTTTTAGAAAGGGTATTTATAATTTCTAATCCATAGTTTTCTTTTCTAGTCTCTTTCATTTCTTCAACTGCAATTCTATATCCTAATAGCCAATTCCGTTGTAATAGAAAAACGTTCGCAGATTGATAGGCTCTTTTTTGTGCAGTTTGTATGATGCTTTTAGCATCTTCTAATAAATTATCTGTTTTATTGAAAACAATTAAATCCTTCTCATTCATTTGTTGTTCCACCCTTTCTATCATACTTTTATTATAATGAAAACAAAAAATGAGTCAATACTATCATTCAATTATATTTGAAGAGTTTATACTTCTTTCTCTTAATGTAGCATATTTAATTGTGATTTTCCACTCACTTAACCACACTGTCCAAATTTAAGTCAAATATTGCCATTTTTAAGTATTTTTGCTCTGCTTTATAAAGAAAAAAGGCATTGACACCTAACGTTAATCGTATCAATACCTATATCAGCTTATGGCAGGACTAACAAGATTCGAACTTGTGCATGAGGGAGTCAAAGTCCCTTGCCTTACCGCTTGGCTATAGTCCTATAAAAAGACTCCTTTTTTGAAGTCCTTTTCTATTTTACTTTATTTATAACCGAAATGCAAGAAATTTTTATTACTTTTAAATACTTTTTAATTTCTGAGCTAAGTTTTCAATTTGACTCTTACTGGTTTCGTCTAAACTAGATTTAATTGTAACAGATTCTTCTAATATTGTTATATTTTTAGAATTTGCAAAATATTGTTCTATATATTTCCTTGCAGTAGGTGCCCATGATCCATTTTCAATGATTCCAACAGTTCTATTTTGATAACTACGTTCTACCAAACCATGTAGGAATGCTTCTACAGGAGGTAATACTCCGTTATTGTATGTTGGGGAAGCAATAACAAGCTTTGAATACTGAAATGCCTTACTTATAGCTTGAGCCATATCACATCTAGCTAAATCAAACAATTCAACTTTACAGGTTAGCTTAGAGGCTAACTCTTCTACAGCCTTTCTTGTATTTCCATAAATAGATGCATATGCAATACATATTCCTTCCTCTTCTGGAGCATAACTAGACCATGTGTTATATAAATCTAAGTAATAACCTAAATTTTCTTTTAAAACTGGTCCATGTAGAGGATAAATCGTATTTATTTCTATACCTACAATCTTTTTAAATAGGTTTTGAACTGGAAGTCCATATTTACCAACAATGCCAATATAATACCTTCTGGCTTCTTCCTTCCAATCCTCTTCTACATCTAAAGCCCCAAATTTTCCAAAGGCGTCTGCAGAAAACAAAGATTTAGTTGAAGTCTCATAAGCAAGCATTACCTCTGGCCAGTGAATCATAGGAGCAAAAACAAATTTCAAACTATGTTTTCCCAATTCTAAAATATCCCCTTCTTTTACAACTAGCTTATGATTTATCTTTAAATTAGGGAAAAACTGTTCAATCATAGGAAATGTCTTAACATTCCCAATTACAGTAATATTAGGATATTCTTTTAATAAACTTTGAAGGCTTGCAGAATGGTCTGGCTCCATATGTAAAACAACTAAATAATCTGGAAGTCTGCCATCTAAAGCATTATGAACATTATTTAACCAATCTTTAGTAAAATGAACATCAACCGTATCCATAATAGCAATTTTATCATCTATAATAACATAAGAATTATAACTCATACCATTTTTAACATGATATTGTCCTTCAAATAAATCTACCTTATGATCATTTACTCCAACATACTTAATCATATTTAAAACTCCTGTTATTTCGCTTTATATTTTTTCACCAATTCATCTGCTTTAAGAACAAAGCCCTCTAATTCATCCCAGTTCAAAAGTGTAGCACCACTAGCCTTTGCGTGTCCACCACCACGATATTGTTCTGCAAGTAAATTAATTACTGGTCCACGTGAACGTAAACGTACACGAATTTCTTCTTTAGAATACTCTAAGAATAGTGCCCAAACAGGACAACCCTCGATTGTAGAAATTGTGGATACTTGTGCGGCAGCATCTTCATAGCTTACACCAAACTTCTCTACATCCTCCATCTTAAGTGTTGCATAAGCAAAGCCATTTTCTGTCATCTTAAAGTTAGACAAAATATGTCCCTTTAATTTTAAGGATGCTAGAGTTTCAACAGAAAGCTGATTATCAATATATCCTAAATCTACACCTGCATCTACTAAAGTTGCAGCTACAAGGAATGTTCTAGAAGTAACTGAATCAAATTTAAATCTTCCTGTATCTGTAGATAAACCAACATATAAAGCTTCTGCTGCTTCTTTTGAAAGTTCCCATTCATTTCTGTACATCAAATATAATTCTGTAATGATTTGGGCACATGCAGGAGCTGTAACATCAACATATTGATAATCACCATAGTCATCTACAGGAATATGATGATCAATTTTAATATATTCTTTAGCTAAATCTACTCTTGGATCTGATAAACGATCCTTTGTTGCACAATCCACACAAATAGACAGTGCATCCTTAAATAAGGCCTCATCAACTAATGCAGGCTTTCCTATAAAACTAACAAAATCACTTGTTTCTCCTGTAACATAAACATTTTTATTTGGATAATTTTCTTTAATTAAATAATATAATCCGTACTGACTACCAATGCAATCTCCATCAGGTCGAATATGCCCATGAATAATAATTGTATCGTATTTTTCTATATATTCCTTTATCGTTTCCATAACATTAATCCTTTCTTGTTTTCCATTAGTTATTATACCACGCATAATATAAAAAAGCACTAATTTTATTTTTAGTGCTTAAAAAGAAAATTCTTTTTAAATAAGATATTATTTTCTCTTATTTTCCATCAGAAGGCCATACTCTCATTTTTCTTTCAACTCCATCTAATATTATGGTAGAGTTAAACCATTCTGATTCTTTTAATATTGTGTCGTTATTAGAGCATGTTGTTACAACGTTTCTATCTTTATCTAATGTAACCACAATATTTCCATTCATAGATTCAAACCCATTTACCTTTGGATATTCTTTTCCATTTTTGTTTGTAGTTATTTCATATTTAGCTAAGGTTGTTACATAAATACGATTCGTATACTTTGAAACTCTATTTATAAAATCTTGGGTAGGGAACATATTATCCACATTATCAGTATACTCACTAGAACCTGCACAACAACATACACAAACAACCTCTGGAGTTATTTTAGATAATAAAGCTTCATTAGAAGAGGTTTTAGAACCATGATGTCCACCCTTAAACACTTTACAATGAGGTAGATCATTTAGTTCCACTAAAGACTCTTCTCCTTCTTTTTCTAAATCTCCTGTAAATAAGATATGATTATCTTTATAGTTTAACATCATACAAACAGAATAATTATTTTCATCTGATGACTTTTCATAATAATATCTTTGATCTAATATTTCAAAACTAATGGATTCTGTTAGTGTATATTTAGATTTTGCCCCATTAGTACCTTCCATACAATCCTTTGCAGTATAATGCTTAGCTCCTAATGTAACTTCCCGATCACGTTTAGCCTCATAGTTTTTAGAAATTTGACTAGATGTATTTTTTAATGCATAATCAATTATAATTTCACATTCATATAAATCAAATATACCTGGATTAGAGTTAGTTCCTACAAATCCAGAAATATGATCCTCATGGGCATGTGTAGCAATAACATATTCTAGTTTCCCATCTGTACAGAATTCTTTTATATAATTATGAATTGTTGTAGAACTAGAGGCTCTAGAGCCTGCATCAATAAGAATATCGATATCTCCTGCCTTAATATATACAGAATCTCCAGCATAATAATTTCCTAATTCTAAGAAATGAATAGATAAATCTCCATCTTCTATTACAGTGGGGTCTGTTTTTTCCCATTTAGCATAAAGCTTTGTGTCTTTGGTTATAGTTTGACCCGGCTTTGCTTCTTCTTCAAATTTATCATCCAAATACCAACCTTTAAATTCAAAACCATCTACATTTTCTATTATAGGCAAAGGATCTGGCAAAACAGAACCATTCATTTCTGTTAAAACTTCTCCATGCCCATTTCCTTCAAACTCTATTGTGTATGTAGCTTCTTTATTTGTAGAGTCTAATTTAATCTTTCCGCTAGCAAACAAAACAATTAACACTAAAATAACCACTAAAACAAGAATAATCAATAAAACCCATAGCTTATTGGACCTCCTAGAAGAATCCTCTACACGAAAGGTAGTATCTTCATCTCTAGATTTTTTTGTTGCATAAGATATAGCTTCTAATTTAGATTCAAATACTTTACTTGCTCGTTTATTACCTTTTGCTATAACAATCCATTTTCCTTGTTTGTTTTTCTTTACTTCATACATTTTTATGCACTCCTATGCTTGTGGATATAAATAGTTAACCCATTCAGGATTATCAACAAATGGATTTCTATTTCCTTGAATAGAGTATGCTTTTTCATTTCTTAGTTTTTCTTCTTCACTGACAGGGTCTAATATATTCCATTCAAGAAGAGCAGAAAGTATTCCTAATTTACCTGTTTTATTTGAAGAGGAACTTGTAGTTGTTTCACTCAATTCTAAATCTAGTTCATTAGGATCATCATAGCGAACAACCAAATAAAACATCGCTCTTGCCAAATCTCCTTTAACCTCATCTCTAGGCTCAAAATAAGTATTATCCCACTTGTTTCCATACTCATCTGAATTACCATTCTTTACATTATTAAAATCTTTATTCCCACGAGTAGCATTAATATTCTTCTCGGAAGCAAATAAATGGTGTAAATCTGTGTAAGCATAATAATCTTGAGAACTAAATCCATGACTATTTGGCCAAGAATGTTCTCTATTCCAAATATTATTTCCGGCACTACCTTTATCTCGGTTTGCAATTGGAATAGATTTTCCTGTATATATGCATAAAATGTTTTCTTTATTGTTAGGATCTTGATCCAAGCTTGCTAAATCATCCCATAATTGAGAATAAGATCTTTTAGTGGTGTGTGTTTCCTTTAATAATTTATGCAACGCTTCTTTAAAAGAAGCATTTAGATGTCCATTCATAGCTTCATAATATCCCGAAAGTCCATCATTAGATTTTACCCATTTTGCAATCAACTGCATATTTTCTGTGATTTTGGTCGTAAAATCAAATTCTTCATCCTTCCAATACCAACCAACAAAATCATAACCTTCTCTTGTGGGATTTTCTGGTTTTATTAAAAAATCTCCATTTTTTATATTTTGCAAAGCAACTAAAGATCCTCCTCTTGAATCGAAGCGAACAACGTATTCAACTGGTTTCTTTTCTGCCTCTTTACAAGAAGTTAAACTCAAAAACAAACATAACAAACATAAAAAAGAAAATATTTTTTTCATAATGCCCTCCTATAAATTACAAGATGATTATACAAAATTTTGAATAAAAAGAAAAGAGATAAAGCACCATGCCTTATCTCTAATAAAATTTTTATTTATTGGTTGTTTTATAAAAACTACTTAACTTCTCTTATTTCTACACCTTTTACAGCGCAGTTTGCAAATTTACCTTCTGTTGTTGTGCTTGCAGGATATCCGGTCATGATTACTTCAACATAAACAATTTTAGTTCCACTTAAAGTGACTTTATTACCATCACCTACAGCAACCGAAGTCAATGTCTTTGTATCAACTACTTCACCTGCAGCATTGTAGCCTTTAATTGTGAAAACATCAGTAGAAGATCCTGTCTTAGTATTTTCGTTAATTCCAAAAATATTAATAATAACTTCACAAGAATTTACGGCTGCAAATGTAGAAGATTTAACACCTGAATTTTCAAATTTTAAATTTAAAGCGGTCTTTGCAGAATTAAAAGTTGGATCAGGATATTTTGCATCGTTTGTGATAAAAGTAAAATCACCAAGAGATCCATTAGTAACTTCCATCTTTGCTAAAGCATCTCCTGTTGGGGCTGGAGTTACTGGAGTCTCAGGAGTATCTGATTTACGTTCAGTTTTAGTAACATAATATAATAAGATTGCATTTTTAATTTGTTGTGTTCCACTATGTTCATCTCTTGGTCCATAAACGACAATAACATCACCAACTTGTGGCTTATCTTTCATAGCATCATAACGAGTTCCTTTAGCAGAAACAAACTTGCCATCTGTATCATACAATTCAGAAACCTTACCAGTATAGCAACCATATAGATAGATTTCATTTTCGCCATCTTTTAAGTACATATTACCATACTTGTCACTAGCAATACTCTTTACTTCACCTGAGAAAGCAACGAAGTCACCTACTGAAGTATCAAGAGCTTCTTTAACTGTTGAAACAGGGAAATCCTTTACAGTACCCATTAAAAGACAGTTAGAAACTTCTTGAGTTGTTTGATAAACTGCTCTTTTACCATAGGCATATACATAATCACCAACAGCTAGTTTTTCAAAATCGTTCCATGCATCGTAACGATTACCCTTCTTTTGCCAAACATTGTCTGCATCATAGCATACATCGATTGTTCCTTGATATAATCCATAGATTTCAATTTCTTTACCTGAGTCATCTTCAATCCAGAAATTACCATACTTGTCACTAACAATACTCTTAATTTTTCCCTGGAAATAAATCATTGCATCAACTGGTTGTGCTAAAGCTTCAGTAACACTTAAATATACAGTCTTAAGAGATGTTCTTGTATTAATCTCTTTTTCTACAACTGTTGCACCTGATGTAGCCTTAACCTTAACAACTACAGTCTCTTGTCCTAATGAAGGATCAAAAGTCAATTTTGTATTTTCAAGTTTAGTTGAAGCGTATGTTCCACCTAATGTATATTCAAATGTGATTTCATCCTTGTATTCATTAGATTTTGTTGGTAAATTTAATTCTACTTTTTCGCCATAAGATGCTTTAATTCCAACACTGGAAATTGCAGCAGATAATGCTGTTTCCGCATCAATAGCAGTAACTGTAGTTTTAAAATCAGAAGAAGCTGTTTTTCCATCTACAGATACAGATGCCTTCAACTTAATTTCCTTGTCAGCATCAAAAGGTCTTTTAACGTCTGCGGTATAGGTTGTATCATTATTTGCAACAACATCTAATACTGAAGTATCACTAGAAGTCCAACTAACATCATAGCTTGTTCCTTCATGCTTTACAACCTTAGGTACTGTAAAATCAGCTGAAACTTTTTCGCCATCTTGTGTTAGTATTACTTTACTAATTACTTCTTTTGCTAAGCTATTCTCTTCCCCACATGAAGCCATAGCTGTTAAGCCTAGTGCAGCAAGTAAGCCACACGCAGCAAGTTTTGTAATTTTTTTCATATATTTTCCTTTCTTTTGTTTGTTACTCTTCAAATGTAACATCATCAATTGAAACAACTTTAACTTGTTTTGAATTTTCATAAGTTTCTAACAATCCAACCACTGTTATTGTTTTATTCTCAAAGTAGCTTTCTGTAATTAATTCATAATTTTCTTTTCTTAATACAGAGGTTCTTATTTTAACTGTTTTTCCATCAACCTCTCCTGTAATAGTAATTGCTCCTGCGCTATCGCCTTCTTTTGTAGTATACATAGAAACTACCTTAACGTTTTCTAATTTGACAAGCAATCTTTCTTTAGAAGAACTTGCGTTTAACAAATCCTCTGCACTAATTGTTGTAACCTTTATTTCATAATTTTTTTCTAAAAGCTTAATATTATCATCTGATGCTACAGCAATATCTTGCATATTTGATATCTGTACTAATCCACCATATTCTTGTACATTCCCTGTTATTTTTACTCTGTTTCCTAAAACTAGTTTTTTAGTACTTAAATTATATCCTTTGTATAATAGTAATGAATATACTTCATTTGTTTCTGCATCATAATCCTGTGCATAAACATATAAACCATCTTCTCTAGTGATTGTACAATCAAAGCTTACCTTTGTAACCTCTTTAATCATCTCTTCTTGATGCTCTAATATGTGTTTGATTGTTACTGCTTGAGCATCTCCATAGTAATAGTTCTCATCCTTTTTATCACCAAACATTCTTAATTTTTGGTGCATTGCCTGATTTTGCGCTGCTATTAATTGGGATGCATATAAAGATGCGGTAGAGGATTTACCATAAGACAATCCCTCTTGTACCAATTCTAAATTTAATAGTCTATATTCTGCGTTTGCCTCGGGTTGATACCATACATACGTTAAATATCTTGTCCCTGTGGTATCCTTTTGGGCTGCTCCTCCATTAGTTTGGACTACTATTGATACAGCTGTATTTAACTTCCCTGCAGTAAATAAGGATGCGGTTTTACCCCATTCCTCTACTTGTCCTGTAGATTCTGGGGTGTCCACTCCTAAAAATCTTGCTGTGAATTCTTGCCCATTTGCTATAAATATTGCTGTATCTCCATCAACACATCGCACAAGTGTTGCTAAACTAACTCCATCACTCCCAAAAAACTGGTGTGATTCCGTAACATTAATATTCAATTTCGTTTCTTCCACATAATCTACTATTTCTACGGTAGGTTCGATTGGTGGTTCAAGGGTTGTTTCTTCTTTACAAGAAATTAAAATCCCTAAACATATTATAAAACTTAAAATAAATAGTAATTTACGTCCTTTTTTCATTTAAATCAACTCTTTTTTTAATCTTCACACTCTAATAGTGCATCTTCAAATGCTTTATTTGTAGTCTTTGCGCCTGTTACTATTGCTACAAATAATGAACCTACTTGATCTCTTGCCTTTGATGAACCATTGAATGCTGGTGAAGTATAATAATCATCTACAAATTCACTAGCCTTCTTTGCTGTTAATGCTGCTAATCCAGCTGCACTCTTTCCATCTCCTGCATTTAACCAATCTTTATATAAGATATCTTCTCCACTATCTCCTGCGCCTGCAAGAACTCCAGTTTCATATGTAGATTCTAACACTGGATTATATCCTGATTCTTTTGAGAATGCTGCTTGGAAGTTAGTTGTTAATAAATAATCTTTCATAAAAATCCATGAAGCTAATACTTCTTGTGCATCATCTTTATTGAATAAACATAAGCTTGGACCTTGAGAAATTACCTTGAAATTTCCACCATCCCATGTAGGTACTTTAGCAACACCAACTTCAAAAGATTTATCTGATGGATACTGATGTGATGCTCCTCCTGTAGAACCTATAGACATTAAACTATATGCATTTGATGTTTTAGATGCAGTAAATAAAGAGGAAGTATATGTTCCTAAAATTTGTTGAGTTGTAAAATTACCTGCTTCAAACCACTCACGGAACTTTTCCATATAAGATCTATTTTCTTTATTATCAAACAAGAAATGTTTTCCTGTAGCAGAAGTATATTTGGATCCTGTTTGTTCACATAATGTTATAAACAAGTTTGCCTCACTATCAATACCAAGAGGTGTACAATTAGGGAATTTTAAATTTCCACCATCATCTTTTGCTAATTTAATAGTAGTACATAATGTCATCATATCCTGCCATGTAGTAGGAACATCCCAACCATTTGCCTCAAATTCAGTTTTATTATAATATAAAACCTCTGTTGATTTAGAGAATGGTAATGTATACATTAAATCATCTCCAAATTGTTTTCCTTCTTCATAATAGCCTGGTACAAAATCTGCTAATTCTTCTGCAGTAAAGCCATATGTAGGATCACTAATTAAATTGTCTAATTGCACTACTGCATTTGCTCTGTTGTATAGAGCAACGTGGTCTGGATAGCAATATGCAATATGTGGTTCTAATCCCTGTGGAATTTCTGTGGTAATTTGATTTCTTACATCATCATATCCACCAACCTGTGTTGCTTTTACTTTAATCGTTGGATAATCTTTTTGAAACTGATCTATTGCAGTTTGTAAGATTTTCTGTAAACTATCTCCCATTGTGTGATAGAAGCGAATTTCCATTTCTTTTGTTTTGTCAATTCCTTCTTCTGGTACTACATAATTTGCAGAACGCTTGCCTCCACCACAGCTAGCAACCGTTAACGCTAATCCAGCAGTTAAACCAGCTAATAAAAACTTTCTTGCTTTCATTTTTTTGTTGTTCTCCTTTGTTTTTTTAAAGCTTGAAATTTATATTAAAGGCTTTTAACCCTTAATACCACTCTTAGATACACCCTTCATAATATATTTTCTGAAGAATATAAAGATAATGATTAATGGTAGAGATACTAAGAATACTCCTGCCATTTTCATTGGGAAATTGGTTAATCCTTTATATTGTCCATCTTCAATATTAAATCCTCCTGTTAACCAGTTAGAAATTAATTGGAAATTCTTTTCTTGATTAACAAGTCTTGGCCAAATGTAGGAATTCCAAGCACCCATTATTTTTAGAATTACAATAGATGTTATTGTAGGACTTGCTAAAGGAATCATAACCTTAAGTAAATATTTCAAATCACTTGTTCCATCTACCTTTGCAGCATAGTATAAGGAATCAGGGATTTGTTTAAATGCATTTCTTAACAAATAAACATAAAATATTGAAACAAGGAATGGAACAATCAAAACCGTATAAGAGTTTGTCCATTTCAATGTTGTAACAGTAGCAAAATTTGAAATCGTAAATAATTCACCTGGCACCATCATAGTTGCAAGTAATATGGTAAACATTAAATTTTTACCCTTAAATTCCAATCTCGCAAAAGCAAACGCTGCTAAAATAATAATTATCATAGATAATAACGTTGATGTCAAAGCTACAATCAAAGTGTTAATCATATTTCTAGCAAAATAATCTGCCTCAAAAGCCGCCTTATAGTTATCCCATGCCATAGATTCTGGGAACCAGGTTGGGGAGATTCTTAAATACTCATCCATAGATTTTAAGGATGTATTAATCATCCAATAAAATGGGAATAGAGTCGTAATGGCTACTAAAATCAAAAATATATAAATGAATACTTTTGCAAGTATTTTTAATACCTTTTGGCGTTGAATGGTAGCTTGTACCTTTTCGACAGAGTCAAATGTTGTTTGTTGTAAATTATTTTCCATGTCATTTTCCTCCTAGAAATGTACTTTCTTTTTATTTACTTGGAATTGTACAATGGTTAGCAATAATATAATTACAAATAAAGCTAAAGCCATTGCAGATGCTCTACCATAATCTGCTTGTTCAATAAATTCATAAATTCTAGCAACTACGGTATTCATACGTCCGTGGTCTCCAGCAGGACCCATTTCAGTACCAAATACTCCTACAACTGCTGAATATTCTTTAAATGCACCAATAAAACCTGTTACAAATAAATATGAAATCATTGGTGACAAAAGAGGTACAGTAATTTTTGTTAATACTCTCCATTTTGGAGTACCATCAATTTTTGCCGCATCATAATATTGCTTATTTACTGATTGTAACGCTCCAGATAAAATCAAAATTTTAAATGGTAAAGCGCTCCAAACAATATATATAACTAATACTGCAATATTTGCTGCATAGGTGGATCCTGGCCCAATCCAGTTTACAGGGGCAATTCCAAACCATCCTATAACCGTATTAATAATACCATTTACTCCAGCGGTTCCTTGTCCTGCGTATTGGAACATCAATGCAAATACTGAACCAATTGCTAAAGAGTTGGTTACATATGGTAAAAAATAAATTGTTTGTAAGGCTTTTTGTAAAGGCTTTATACTATTTAAAGCAACTGCAATTAATAAGGCAATAATGATAGAAAGTGGTACAGTAAATACTACTAAAATAGCTGTATTTCCTAGCGATTGCAAAAACTTTTTAGATGACGCACTCATATCAAACAATCTTTTATAGTTTTCTATACCTGCTTCAAACTGAACACCACCAGCAGCTTCTAACCCATTATAATCATTAATAAAAGAATAAACAATTGTTGAAATCATTGGGTAAAATGTAAAAACCGCCATCAGAATTAAAGCTGGAGCTAGAAAAAGCCATGCCTTTTTGGTGTTTAAACCTTCCATTTAAATCACCTCTTATTCTTCTGTTGAGGTTTCTTTTAAAACCTCTTCAACGGGTTCTTCATTTTGTGTTTCTTTTACAAATAAATTTTCTTTACCTAATCTAATTTCAGTTTTACGATTAAACAAGAATACTTTGTTTGATTTTAAATTAAATTTAACAACCCCTGAAGCAGGAATTTTAGTATCAACATCTACGATTGCACGAAGAGTTGGTTTTTCACAACTATCATTTTTTGCAACAACAGATATATCTCTACCCATTACCTCTAATTGTTGAACTTGGCAAGACAACACACCCTTATCCTCAACAACAAATCCTTCAGGACGGATACCAACATAAATTTCCTGATCGTCATATTCAGTATCCATAATCACTTCATCACCAATATATACCTTATGGTTTTTGATTTCACCTAAGAATGTGTTAATTGGAGGTGTTCCTAAGAATTTTGCAACAAATAGATTTACTGGATCATCATAAACCTTTTGAGGCTCATCTACCTGTTGAACAACGCCCTCTTTCATAACAACAATAAAATCAGAAATACTCATTGCTTCTTCTTGATCATGTGTTACGAAAATGGTTGTAACTCTAGTTTCTCTTTGAATTCTTTTAATTTCTTCTCTTGTTTGTAATCTTAAACGAGCATCTAGATTAGATAATGGTTCATCTAATAGTAACACATTCGGATTTTTTACAAGAGCACGAGCAATAGCAACTCTTTGTTGTTGACCTCCAGACAATTCTGCTGGCTTTCTATCTAACAATTGGTCAATTTGAACTAGTTTTGCTACTTCAATTGCACGATCATTTGCAGCTTTTTTACTTACTTTTTGATTTGTTAATGGAAAAGTAATATTTTTTAAAACTGTCATATGTGGGTAAAGAGCATAGTTTTGGAATACCAAACCAATCCCTCTTTTTTCAGCAGCTAGATGAGTTACCTCTGCATCCCCAAAGAAAATTTGTCCAGACGTTGGAACTTGTAAACCACTAATCATAAACAATGTTGTAGATTTTCCACAGCCTGATGGTCCTAGCAAACCAACTAGCTTTCCATCAGGAATCTCAATGTCTAGATTATCAACTGCTCTAACTTCTGATTGTGTCTTTTTGTTTGTAAAGACTTTAGTTAAATTCTTAAGTACAATCTTCATTTTTAAACCCCTTATTTATTTTTTTCTTAAAAAGAATTTTTGTGTATAAACCAATTTTAAAGCCTTTCAATCTAATACAAATCTAAAATTCTTCCTATTGTAATTGTATCATACGAAGACCAAAAAGAAAATAGAAAAAAGTATTTTTAACAAGGTTTTTTTATAAAATTTTAGAAAAAAAAAGAAAAGAGCTGAAATTGAAGAAAAAAAACCCTTTCTTACGAAAGAGCATTCTATAATAAAACTAAAATTCACAATTTTTAGGTGTTCTAGGAAACGGAATAACATCTCTTATATTTTCTATTCCAGTTAGATACATTACCAATCTTTCAAATCCCATACCAAAACCAGAATGAATACAGCCACCAAATCTTCTTGTATCCAAATACCATTCAATTTCTGTTTGATCAATGTGCAACTGTTTCATTCGTGCAAGTAATTTCTCTAGGTTTTCTTCTCTTTGTGATCCACCCATTAATTCACCAGCTTGAGGTACAACTAAATCTACTGCTGCAACAGTTTTTCCATCTGGATTTAATTTCATATAATAAGCTTTAATATCCTTTGGCCAATTTGTAATAAAGACAGGTCCATTAAAATATTCTGTAATATATTTTTCATGTTCCTTAGCAATATCATCTTCATAATTTGGCAAAAATTCCCATTTTACTTTTGCATTCTTTAAAATGTCAATCACATCGTGATGAGATATTCTTACAAATTTTGATTGTAATAAATCTATTAATTTTTGTTTTAATCCCTTGGCTACAAATTGATCACAAAATTGAATTTCTAATGGACACTCCTTTAAAACATAATCTACCACAAATTTAAGCATTTCCTCTTCAATATCCATTAAACCATCTAGATCACAAAAGGCCATTTCAGGTTCTATCATCCAAAATTCATTTGCATGTGTTTTTGTGTTAGAATTTTCTGTTCTAAAAGTTGGTCCAAAAGTGTAAATATCACTAAAGGCCATAGCAAAAGTTTCTCCATGGAGTTGCCCAGAACCAGTAATAAAGGCCTGTTTTCCAAATAAATCTTTTGAAAAATCAACTTTACCTTCTTCTAGAGGCAAATCATTGAAATTCAAAGTTGTAATTTTAAACATTTGGTCAGAACCCTCACAATCTGCACAAGTAATTAGGGGTGTATGAACATATAAATATCCATTATCTTGAAAATATTTATGAATGGCCATTGCAGCAACACTTCTAATACGAAAAACTGCACTAAATAAATTTGTTCTTGGTCTTAAATGAGCTACATCTCTTAAGAATTCTCTTGTATGTCTTTTTGGTTGAATAGGATAATTTTCAGGACAATCTCCTAGCATTTCTAAAGAGGTTGCATGAACTTCTAAAGGTTGCTTCATTTCAGGGGTTAAAACAACCTTTCCAACAACCTTTACAGACATACCTACACGATATTTTGAAATTTCTTCAAAGTTATTTAACTTATCATCGTAAACAACCTGCAAATTATCAAAATAGGTTCCATCATTAACATTTAAAAAACCAAATTGAGCTTGGGCTCGATTGGTTCTTACCCATCCCATTATCATTACTTCTTGGTTTTGTAATTCTTTTGCTTTTAAAAATAATTGTTTTACTTTTGTTCTCATTTTTTCTCTCCTTAAAAAACAAAAATCCTTAGTTTTGACTAAGGACGAATTTTTCCGTGGTACCACCTTAATTCTATAGATATAGATATCTATAGCACTCAAATTCCTTAACGCGGAAAAACACGTATGGTTCTACTCAAATTTCTTCCATCTCTCAAAGGTGTTTTATTCTATTTTATGTTATCTATTTCCACCTAACATAGACTCTCTAAAAACAATTTAAATAGAATCATCCTCATCACAGATTTAAATTTATATTCCTATTTTATCACAAAATTTTAAAATATCAATTCTTTCATTATTTTTTTGTTTTTTGGTTATATTTTTTTATGCAACTTCATAATGTTTAGATGTAAGGAGTGATTCAACTGGCAAGAATAGCTTATACCGATAAAGAATTACAATTATTAGCAAGACTAATGCGAGCAGAAGCTGAAGGTGAAGGTCAAAAAGGAATGCTATTAGTTGGAAATGTTTGTGTAAATCGGGCAGTTGCAAATTGTTTAGATTTTAAAAAAATTAACACAGTTGAAAAGGCAGTTATGCAAAAACCTGGAGGATTTGAAGCTACTTCAAAAGGTTATTTTTATCAAGCAGCTCGTTCTGTTGACAAAAAATTAGCCAAACGTATCCTTGAAGGAGAAAAATTTCATCCAGCAACTCATGCATTATGGTTCTATAATCCTCACGGAGAAGAATGTAGAAAAACTTGGTGGAATCAACAACATAGTGGTACTTATAAACAACATTGCTTCTATGCTCCAAGTGAAAATGAAAATTGTTATTAAGAAAGGAAAAAACAAATGAATTATTTTTACCCAAATCCAAATCCATATGGTTATTATGGTGGTGGATATACTGGTGGATATTATCCATTTCAACAACAAACCACTGATATGTCTGATGAACAATCCTATATTGAAAATATTTTACGTCTAAATTTAGGAAAAATTGTTTCTGTTTACATGAATTTTGAAAATTCACAATGGGGCTCTAAGATATTTAAAGGTAAGTTAGAAGCAGCTGGAAAGGATCATATTATTATATCTGATCCTAATAATAATATGCGATATTTATTACTTACTATTTATTTAGATTATGTCACATTTGATGAAGAAATCAATTATTATTATCCTTATCAAAATACAAAATAATATCTAGTTTGAAATAACAATAAGAGCCAAAATATATTGATTTTTCGTATATATTTTGGCTCTTATCATTTTTTAATTTTTCTTTGGTTTAATTACAATGGCACGATTTTCTCCTTCGCCTTCTGACTCAGTATAGACATCTCGCCACTCACTTAATTTTTCGTGAATTACTCTTCTTTCATAGGAATTCATTGGTTTTAATTTAACACTTATTTTTGTTTTGGCAACCTCTTTAGCTGTTTTTGTTGCTAAAATTTCTAGTTGATGAGTTCTATTACTTTTATATGCACCTATATCTAAAGTAGACACAATTTTATCTTTAGTATAGGTTGAAATTAAAGCACGGACTAAAACCTGAAATGCATCAAGAGTTTTTCCTTTTACCCCAATCAATAAAGGATTTTCATTACTATCTATATTAAAATAAATTTGTGAATCTCCTACAGTTCTAGCTTCTATTTGATAACCAACATTTAAGGATTTTAAAATATTTTCTATATATTTTTTTCCTTCTAGAGCCAAGTTTACATCCACTAAAACTTCACAATTTAAACCCTCTGGTAATTCTCCTAAAACATTAATAAATATTTTATCACTTGATAAGTGAAGTCTTTTTACTGCTTCTTCCATTGCTTCTTCAGTTGTCTTAGCAATGATTTCTATCTTTTTTTGCATAATACACCTCTCCTATATTACAGTACTCTTTTTTTGAGCCTTATAATAATTCATTTCATTAAGTTTACGTCCTACAAAGCTTTGGAAAATTTGGTAAATTGCACCAATTAACCAATATAAAGCTAATGATGTAGAAGATAAAGACATAAATATAAACATGATAGTCATAATATAACTCATCATTTTCATTTGTTTTTGTTGTTGATCCTGTTGAGAATTTGTTGGTCTTGAAGTTTTGTAATCCTTTAAATATTTAGGCTTTCTTTGTGCTAACTTTTGAGATAAAATTGTCAAAGCACCAAATGCTACTGCAAGTACTACCGCAAAAATTTTATCTTGTATTGCTGTAGCATCAAAGAAAGAAGTATTCAACTCAAAAAAATTAAACACTTTTGTATTTTGTAATGCAAATGTCCCATATTGTATTACATCTACACCATTTACAGTTACAGTTGAAGTTGCATTGATACGTCTTACAACCTCATACATTGCCATAAAGATTGGAAATTGAATAAACATAGGTAAAATACATCCTAATGGATTTACCTTATAATTTTTATAAAGCTTCATCATTTCCATTTGCATCTGCTGTTGGGATTGAGGATCTTTACGGTTTCCATATTTTCTTTGAATTCGATTCATTTCTGGCTGCATTAAAGTCATCTTCAAACTCATACTGTTTTGTTTAGAGTAGATTGGCCATGCTAGTGTTCTTACAATCAATGTTGTAAACAAAATTCCCCAAAAGAAAGAATTTCCTAAGCCCTTACCAATGTGTGAACAAATCCATGCTATTGGCCATGATAAAATGGATACTGGCCACCCCCACATTGCCTCCCAAGAGGAATCAAATTTGAAGTCATAACTATAGCCTCCCCAACCATCTAAATAAGGTCTGGTTGTCCAACTATTAGAATTTGTTCTACAACTTGTTAAACCTAATAATAAAACAAACAAAAATCCAATCATCATAAGCTTATGCTTATGTTTGTTTAAAAATTGAATCATTTTTTTCTCCTTTCACAAGTAATTTTTGTTTTTGAAAAAGATAATATAATTCTCTTTGAACTCCTTTAAAATCCAATTCATTAACCTTTCCTCTAGCAACAATAAAAATATCAACTGTAGGTAAAATAACAAAGGTCCTTACTGCAGCTCTAATGCGACGTTTTATATAATTTCTTACTACAGCATTCCCTATTTTTTTTCCTACACTCATCGCATAACGAAAATGACTGGTTTCGTGTTGTTCTTTAATATAGATTGTAAAGTAATTATTTTTAGAACATCGATGATTTTTTAAAATTTGTTCTATTTCTTTACTCTTCTTTACGCGATATTGTTTTTTCATAAAATACCTAAAAAATTCATAATAAATAAAAAATACAACCTTAAATAATGATGATA